>CAZNQZ010000081.1:0-7922 GCA_964575245.1 uncultured Lachnobacterium sp.
AGACAATTTCGGCTGTCCTGGCTTTTTCCGCATGGCGTACTGTATCAGCACGGAGAAGGTGAAACGCTCCATCCCGGTGCTGGAGCGCTTTGCAAGAGAAGAGTATGGGCGGTAGGAAGGGATCATATGAGAACAGCAGCCAGATGGAGCAGATCACATGAGAAGTCCGCTTCGCGGAGTGATCTGCGCAGGAGATATCCCTTCGGGATACCTCATTTATGGAAAAGAATGACGGCGGTGGTTTTGGCGTTTGTCCTTGCCGCGGCAGCGGTGCCGCACAGCGTGCGGGCGGAGGAATACTGGCCGGAGGGGCCGGGGATCACTTGTCCCAGCGCCGTCGTGATAGAGGTGAACACCGGGACGGTGCTCTATGCGAAAAACAGCCACGAGCAGATGTACCCTGCCAGCATCACGAAGATTATGACCGCACTGCTGGCAATCGAAAACTGCAGGCTGGATGAGACGGTGGTCTTTTCAGCAGACGCGGTCTACAAAAATGAGGGGAACACCTCCCACATCGCCCGGGATTTGAAGGAAGAGATGACGATGGAGGACTGCCTGTACGCAGTTCTTCTGATGTCGGCGAACGAGTGTGCTTACGCGGTGGCGGAGCATGTGGGGGCAAAACTCGGCGGCGATTACCGTACCTTTATTGACCTCATGAACACGCGGGCGAAGGAGCTGGGCTGCGAGGATACGCATTTCAACAACTGCAACGGGCTGCCGGACGAGGAGCATCTGGTCAGCGCTCACGACATGGCGCTGATTGCGGCGGAAGCGTACCGCAACGAGACCTTTCGGATCATCACCGGAACCAAGAGCTACACGATCCCGCCGACAAACAAGCACGAGGACCCTACGCACTGCTACAACCACCACAAAATGGTTTATCCGTGGAAGGGGGAGCGCAAATATCTGTGGGAAAACGCTACGGGAGGGAAAACGGGCTACACCAACGCTGCGAGAAATACACTTGTGACTTATGCGGAAAAGGATGGGTTGACGCTGGCGTGTGTTGTTATGCATGCGGATGCCCCGAACCATTACGAGGACACACGGGCGCTTTTGGATTACTGTTTTGAAAACTTTCACGCAATGAATATCTCGGAGAACGAGACAAGGCTGGAGAACGGGAACCTGAGCAATATCGGAATTCTAAATGACAACGGTGCGTTTGTATCCCTCGACCAGAATGCGTATATTGTGATGCCGCGCGCGGCAGAGTTTACGGATACGGCGTATGAGCTGTTTCGATATGACAGTACAGGGGATTCTATGGCGCGGCTTGCATACACCTACCGTGAGCGCGAGGTCGGACATGCAGAGCTTGTCATCACGAAGGCGACGGTCGAGAGGGACGGCTTTTATCAGCCCCAGGCGGCGGCAAAGCTCCCGGAGGAGGATGTCCGGGTGATTGAGATGAAGCCGGAAATGATTATGCTGGCGGTACTCGCTCTTGTCGTGCTGATCCTGTGTGTGTATTTCGGTAAAAAGCTGTATGACAATTATTATGTAATCCGGCATCGCAGGGAAGTCCGCAAGATACAGAAGGAGCGCTTTAAAGTTAGGCAGAGCAGGAGGCGCTACCGGAAAAAGGATCGAATTTTTAAATAGAACGGGACAAAAAGGACAAAGTTCAGGGACAAATATATCAAAAAGCGACAGAATATATGGAAAATATTCTGTCGCTTTTCCTTTTTTCGACAGACGGAAAAGAGGGTTAAATTATCAGACTATTTAGCAGAACCAGAAGGCGGCTTTTGTTTTCCGTATAAATAAGGATGCCGTTTGCCGTCTCGACGAGGGTCAGAAATTTGTCCTGGAAGGTGGCGGAGCTCTGCAGCGTGTGGATCAGGCAGGCGCGCATATGGATGTCCGCTTCGAGAAAGACCGTCTCGATCTGCTCCATCGGATGAAGCTTTACATGGGCCTCCGAAAAGAGGCGGACGATCTCCTTCTCCTGTCCGAACTGCTCCGCTGTTTTATTGACGATAAAATATCCCTGTTCGTCCTTTGGCATGTCGAGCGCTCTGACCGCGCGCTGAACCTGCTTGGTCAGGGCGTCGGAGGCGGGATAGAGGGACTCAAAGTAAGAGAGAAAGTCAGAGGCTGATTTAAAGTGCCGGTTGCTGCCGTGCTCTAAGACTTCCGTCATCAGGATTCGCTTGATCGTGTGCTCGCAGGTCTCCCGTGAGGGATTTTTGCGCAGGGAAGATGAGTGATTCATAGGATAGGTTCTCCTTCTGGCCTGATTTCAGTAAAATGCTCCACACAGTACCCCATGTGAATATGTTATCAGAAAATGTTGGACGCTGCAAGCGGTTTCCGGCCATTCCGATCTTGACGAACCGCAGAAAATACCGTAAAATAGTAAATAAATACCACTATAATTAGAATGGAGCGGAAAATGTCGGCAGAAAAGAAACAGAAAAAAACTGCGGAGGCTGCGCTGCAGGAGGTTTTGGAATTTATAGAGGCCCAGGGCGGGGTTGCGAAGAGAGAACAGCTGACCGGGTTGAAGGTGAGCTATCGGCGCATTCTGGATTTTGTGGAGGAGGGGAAGCTGATCCGGATTAAGAGCGGATATTACACGGATCGGATCGACCGGTTTACCGAGGAGGAGCTGATCGCACGCCTTTTTCCGGACGCGCGGCTCTGCATGGACAGCGCGCTTTATGCTTACGGCTACATCAGCCAAAAGCCCTATGGATGGCATCTGGCGGTGGACAAGAATACGTCCAAGGCCAGATTTCGGATGGATTACCCGAAGGTGATCCCCTATTACACCGAGCCCGAGGCGCTCGAGATCGGGAGCGTCACGATGGAGCTGTGGGGAAATACCTACCGGATTTACGACCGGGAGCGGCTCATCTGCGACTGTCTCAAGTACGAGGCGAAGCTGGACCGGGAGGTCTTCAAGGAGGCGATACAGTCTTACATTGCCGATGAGGAGAAGGATATCTCTGCCCTTCTGGACTATGCGGCGGAGCGCCGGGTTGTGAAAAAGGTGCAGGCGCTGATCGGGGTGTGGCTGTAATGAAGGTGGGCGTCAACGAGGCGGCGGAGCTGAAGGTGATCGGGGAGCAGACAGGCATTCCCTTTGCGAATCTTCTGTGCGCCTATGCGCTGGAGGACTTCATGCTTCGGATCGGCGGCTCGGATTATCGGGAATATCTGTGGCTGACAAATGACCGGATGCTTGGGGAGGCTGCGTACCGCAGGGGCGGAGCCCCTGTGCTCGATTTTTCCTACCACTGTGACAAATATCCGCCTGCGGCAGAGTTTTTGATTGCGGGGCAGACCCTCAGCCCGGCGCTGGCGGAGCAGCTCTTGAGGGAGGTGCTCATCGTCGAAAATAAGCGCGGTATCCGCTGGGAGGGCGAGGTGTCCGGTTTGCCCGGCGAAGTGACGATCGGGCTGACGGCTGACTACAGGGAGATGCAGATGCCGCTTTCGGTGCAGATCCGCCAGATTGAGATCAGCACCCAGAGGCCGGAGACCAAAAGCTTTGAGGCGCTTGCGATCCCCGGGGCCATGATCGAGTACCGGGTTTATTCGCGCGAAAATCAGGTGAGCCTTGATCTGTTTGAAATTATGGAAAAACTGGAGCTGATCGGGGATATGGGGGCCTATTTCCGTGTATATCAGGCGCTGCGCCTGCAGCCGCTGAGCGCGCGCTATCTCATGGAAGAACTGGAGGCGTTTGCCGGACAAAAGCCGAAGGTGAAGCAGATGCGTAGAATCGCGCAGCTTGCAGGTTACCGGGACTACACCTACATGCGAAAGCGCTGGGAGCAGTATGGAAAGAGGCAGCAGGCGCCTGTGCCGTCCTGGGAGGAGGCGCTGGATCTGATTCTAGCGCTGGCGGAGCCGATATGGAAAAGTTTTTGCAGCGGGGAGGTTTTTCTGGGAGACTGGATGCCGGAGCTGGGAAGGTTCATATGATACAAAGGCATGATATGCTGGAACAGAAATTAAAGCAGCTTGCGCAGAGTGAATGTTACCCCTTTCATATGCCGGGGCACAAGCGTCAGGCATTTGCGGATTTTCCGAACCCTTACACCGTGGATATCACGGAAATCGACGGCTTTGACAATCTGCACAACGCACAGGGGATTTTGCGCGTTGAACAGGAGCGGGCGGCGGTCCTCTACGGCTCTCTGCGATGCTTTTATCTGGTAAATGGGAGTTCCTGCGGGATTCTCGCGGCGATCAGCGCGGCGGTCCCGCGGGGGGAGCGCATTCTCGTTGCGCGCAACAGCCATCGGGCCGTGTACCATGCGCTCGAAGTGCGGCAGCTTGTCCCGGAGTATGTGTATCCGGGAGTTACGGCGCTGGGACTGCAGGGGCAGATCAGGGCGGAGGATGTCCGGCGGGCGCTCGACGAACACCCGGATATCCGGGCAGTTGTGATCACGAGCCCCACCTACGACGGTGTGGTGTCGGATGTGGCGTCGATCGCAGAGCTTGCGCACGGCAGGGGAATTCCCCTGATTGTCGATGAAGCGCACGGCGCGCACCTTGGCTTTCATGAGATGTTTCCGGAAAATGCGACGCGTCTTGGGGCGGATGCAGTGGTCATGAGCGTACACAAGACGCTGCCTGCATTCACGCAGACTGCGCTTTTACATCTTTGCAGCGGACGGATTGCGGCGGAGGAGACCGCCCGGTTTTTGCGGATTTATGAGACCAGCTCCCCCTCCTATGTGCTGATGGCGGGTATCAGCCGCTGTATGCACATGCTGGCGGAGCCGTCTGCGCGGGAGCTGTTTGATGCCTATGCGCAGCGCCTTGCAGCGTTTCGGGAGCAGACAGCCCGCCTTTCGCACCTGCGCGTGCCGGGAGCAGCATCCTTTGCGCCGGAGGAGGCATTTGCCTTTGACCCCGGCAAGCTGATTCTTGACGCCGGAGACTCCGGCATGACAGGAAACCAGCTTGCCAGACGGCTTTTGGAGGAGTATCATCTGCAGACAGAGATGTCGGCTGCCACATACGCGCTCGCAATGACCAGCATTATGGACAAGGATGAGGGCTTTGCGCGGCTTGCCGCGGCGCTCGCGAAGCTGGACGCGGAGGCGGACGGTCAGCCGGAGGGCGCCGGGCGGGGGGAGATGAACCATCCGCCGGGAATTGCCGGGCGGGCGGGTAATGTGCTATACCGGGAGCAGGAGCGCTGCATGGAAATCAGCGCGGCAGTTGAGTCGGATTGGGAAATCCTGTCCCCTGTCGAAGCGGAAAACCGCGTCAGCGCGGACTATATTTCCCTCTATCCGCCGGGAATTCCGGTTCTGGTGCCGGGGGAGCGCATCTGCAAAGAGCTGCTCGCGGATCTCGCGGAATGCAGGCGGATGGGCCTGCAGGTGGACGGCATGACAGAGACCGGAGCAATTCGAGTTGTGAAATTGCGGTAAATGTGTTATAATTACAGGGTAATAATTTATGGGAAAAATATATTGTTTGATGGGCAAGAGTTCCTCCGGCAAGGACAGCATCTACCGGGAGCTTTTGCAGAGAGGGCTTTCTCTGGAGACGATTGTGCCCTACACGACCCGCCCGATTCGGGAAGGTGAGTTTCCGGGGGAAACCTATGTCTTCTGTGATGAGGATGAGGTGCGGCGGCTGTCGGATGAGGGGCGGATCATAGAGCTGCGCGCATATCAGACGGTGTTTGGAATCTGGAAGTATTTCACCGTCGATGACGGGCAAATCGACCTCGAGAACCGCAGTTATCTGTATATTGTGACTCTGGAGGGCTATGTCCGGATGCGGGAGTATTTCGGCACACACAGGGTGGTGCCGCTTTATATTGAGGTGGAGGACGGCGAACGTCTGATGCGGGCGATCGCGCGGGAACGGCAGCAGCAGGTTCCGCAGTACGAGGAGATGTGCCGCAGATTTCTTGCGGACGCCGTGGATTTTTCGGAAGAAAGGCTCAGGGAGGCAGGCGTTACCGCGCGCTTTGTCAACGAGAATTTCGAGGAGACTGTCTGCAGGGTGGGCGGTTACATCCGGGCAGAGGAGCAGGGACAAACAGCGAGGGCAGTGTATGAAAGTCAATGAAATTAATCAGATGACGCAGATTCCGGAGACTGCAAAGACGGCGGAGGCCGAGGGCTCTTTCAAATTTACGCTGGCGAGCGCCATCGGGGACGCCGAGCTGCAGGCAAAGGTCGATGCGCTCTTAAATGATATCACATTTCAGGGCAACCGGATAGCGGAGCACATGGATATTCTTGACATGAGGCGTTACCGCGCTTTGGTGAAGGAATTTCTGAACGAGGTGGTCTATCGGTCGCACAAATTTTCCCGGGAGAACTTTCTGGACCGGAGAGGGCGGCACCGGGTGTATGGTATCATCCGGCTGATCGACAAGAATCTGGACGATCTCGCAAGCGAGCTGGTGTCGGATGAGAAGGATCATCTGTCGATTCTGGCAAAAATCGGGGAGATTCAGGGTCTGCTGCTGGATATACTGACATAGAATGATACAAGGGGCAAAAGCCGGAAATTGATATAATCAGGAAGGGGGGCATGGGGAATGGCGGGATTTCACGACATTATCGGACATGAGCAGATCATCGGGCATTTGAAGAATGCAGCTATGACAGGCGAGGGGTCCATTTTTCATGCATACATCCTGAACGGCCCGGAGCTTTCCGGGAAAATGATGCTGGCAGAGGCGTTTGCGATGGCGCTGCAGTGCGAGTCGGACGGGGAGCGCCCCTGTCTGCAGTGCCGTTCGTGCCATCAGGCGGCGGAACACAATCAGCCGGATATCATCTATGTCACCCACGAAAAGCCGAACACGATCGGCGTGGACGATATTCGCGTGCAGATCAACAATGACATTGTGGTTAAGCCGTACAGCAGCCGGTATAAGATCTACATTGTGGATGAGGCGGAAAAGATGAACCAGCAGGCGCAGAATGCTCTGCTAAAAACAATCGAGGAGCCGCCGTCCTACGCGGTGATCCTGCTGTTGACCACCAACGCGGACAGTTTTCTGCCCACGATTCTGTCCCGGTGTATTACGTTGAACCTGAGGGCGGTGAAAACGGATGTAATCCGTCAGTATCTCATGAAGCACCATCAGGTGCCGGACTATCAGGCGGATGTGTGCGCTGCATTTTCACAGGGCAGTGTGGGCAAGGCCATCCAGCTGGCATCTTCCGAGGACTTCAACGGGATGAAGGCGTCCGTGATGCAGCTGGTTAAGCGGCTGGAGGACATCGACCTCTACGAGTTTGGCGGTGCGATCAAGCAGATTGGCGAATACAAGCTGGCAATTGGCGACTATTTTGACCTGATTGCTATCTGGTTTCGCGATGTGCTTTACATGAAGGCGACAAACGATGTGAACGGACTGATTTTCAAGGATGAGGTCTATGACATAAAAAGGCAGGCGGCGAGGCATTCCTATCAGGAGATTGAAACAATTTTAAAGGCGCTTGACACTGCGAAGGCGAGGATCAACGCGAACGTGAACTTTGACCTGACGATGGAGCTTTTGCTGATGACGATTAAGGAGAATTAAAATGGTAAAGATAGTGGGAGTACGTTTTCAGAAGGCGGGAAAAATCTATTACTTTGATCCGCTTGACTATGATCTGGAGGTTCCGATGCATGTGATCGTGGAGACGGCGAGAGGTATCGAGATGGGGACTGTCCTGATCGCGCCGAAGGAGGTGGACGACAACAGCGTTGTCCAGCCGCTCAAGCCGGTTTTGCGCATTGCAACCGACGAGGACGAGCGGATTGTGGCAAACAACCGGGAGAGGGAGAAAGAGGCGTTTGCCCTGTGCAAGGAGCGGATTGCAAAGCACGGTCTGGAAATGAATCTGGTGGCGGCGGAGTACACCTTTGACAACAATAAGCTGCTGTTCTATTTCACCGCCGACGGGCGTGTGGATTTTCGCGAGCTG
>CAZNQZ010000082.1:0-3858 GCA_964575245.1 uncultured Lachnobacterium sp.
GACTGCGGCCTGGCATTCCCGGAGGATGATATGTACGGCGTGGATCTGGTCATTCCGGATGTCACCTATCTGAAGGACAATCTGGAAAAGGTGAAAGGCATTTTTATCACCCACGGACACGAGGATCATATCGGCGCGATTCCCTATGTGCTCAGGGAGGTCAATGTGCCGATCTATGCGACCAGGCTCTCGATGGCGCTCATCAATCACAAGCTGGAAGAGCACGATTTGGTGAAAAAGGCAAAGTGTAAGGTCGTGAAATACGGACAGCACATCAATCTCGGCTGCTTTCGGGTTGAGTTTATCAAGACGAACCACAGCATTCAGGACGCGGCGGCTCTCGCCATCTACTCCCCGGTGGGAATTGTGGTGCACACGGGAGATTTCAAGGTGGACTACACGCCGGTATTCGGCGATGCCATTGACCTGCAGCGCTTTGGAGAGATTGGGAAGAAGGGGGTTTTGGCCCTTCTCTGCGACAGCACCAACGCGGAGCGGCCGGGCTTTACGAATTCGGAGAAGACCGTCGGGAAGACGCTGGACAATATTTTTGCTGACCACAAGGACCGGAGGATTATCATTGCGACTTTTGCCTCCAATGTGGACAGGGTGCAGCAGATCATCAACTCCGCGGACAAGTTTGGCCGGAAGGTAGTCATCGAGGGGCGCAGCATGGTGAATATCATCTCCATCGCTTCCGAGCTCGGCTATCTGTCCCTGCCGGACAATATCCTGATTGATGTGGAGCAGCTGAAATCCTATCCGGACGAGCGCACGGTCATTATCACGACCGGAAGTCAGGGCGAGTCCATGGCGGCCCTCTCCCGGATGGCGTCCGGCATGCACCGCAAGGTGTCGATCAAGCCTAAGGACACCATTGTATTCAGCTCCCATCCGATTCCGGGCAATGAGAAATCCGTCACCGGCGTCATCAATGAGCTGATGCGCAAGGGTGCAGATGTGATTTTCGAGGACGTGCACGTGAGCGGACATGCCTGTATCGAGGATATCAAGCTGATCTACTCGCTGGTGAATCCCCTGTACTCGATTCCCGTGCACGGCGAGTACAAGCACCGGATTGCGCAGGCAAAGATCGCGAAAGAGCTTGGCTATGACAGCGAGCACATCAAAATCATCTCCTCCGGGGATGTCCTCGAGATTGACGAGGAGGGCGCCGAGGTGACCGGGCAGGTGCCGGTCGGAAACATTATGGTGGACGGTCTCGGTGTCGGCGATGTCGGAAATATTGTATTGAGAGACCGTCAGCGGCTCGCAGAGGACGGAATTATCGTCGTGGTCATGACGCTGGAGAGCGGTAGCGGACAGCTGCTGGCGGGGCCGGATATTGTCTCACGCGGATTTGTATATGTCCGCAATTCCGAGAGCCTGATGGACGAGGCGAAGACGGTGCTTGACCGCACAATGGAGTACTGTATGGATCACGGGATTTCCGACTGGGGCAAGATCAAGAACGAGGTGAAGGATGCGCTCGGTGATTTTGTCTGGAAGGAGACGATGCGCCGCCCGATGATCATGCCGATCATCATGGAGGTGTAAAGGCGAAAGGATAAGAGATGAATGTCAACAAAGCCTTATTTACATTTATAAAAATCGCATTTTCCTTTATGATTGTCCTCATCCTGATCTATGGTGCCGTGCGGCTGTGTTCTGTGAGCTATGATTACGGCTACCGGCTTTTTACGGAGCCCGCCATGGAGGAGGAGCCCGGAAGGGATGTGCTCGTTCAGGTGAAGAATGACATGTCGGAGCGGGACATCGCGAAGCTGTTTGAGGAGAAGGGGCTGGTGCGCGACGCCAATCTCTTCTACATACAGCTCATGCTCTCCGATTATAAAAAGCTTATCAGGCCGGGAGTGTACACCTTAAACACCTCAATGAAGCCGAAGGAGCTGATGATGGCAATCTCGCCGGAGCCGGAGGAGGACACGGAGCCGGAGGAAGAAGAACCATGATCTTAGAGGAGCGGCTTGTCACGTATATCAACTCGCTGGATACCGGGAATACCGCGCTTCTGGATACGATTGAACGGGAAGCTCTGGACTCTTTTGTGCCGATTATACGCAAAGAGACGCAGAGCTTTTTGAAATTGCTCCTCGCCATGAAGCGGCCTGCGCGCATTCTCGAGGTGGGGACAGCCGTGGGCTTCTCCGCGCTTTTCATGGCGGAGTACAACCCGGTTTTCTGCGACATCGTGACCATAGAAAACTATGAAAAGAGGATTCCCGTCGCAAGGGAAAATTTTAAGCGTGCGGGGAGGGAGGGGCAGATTACGCTCCTCTTCGGCGACGCTGCTGAGGTGTTAAAGACGCTGGAGGGAGAGTTTGACCTGATTTTTATGGATGCGGCGAAGGGGCAGTATATCCGCTTACTCCCGGAGGTACTGCGCCTTCTGGCCACTGGGGGCACGCTGGTCTCCGACAACGTGCTGCAGGACGGCGATATCATCGAGTCCCACTATCTGGTGACCAGGCGCAACCGCACGATCTATAAGCGGATGCGGGAGTATCTGTACGAGCTGACACACCACGAGGCTCTGGTGACGGCGGTGCTGCCGGTGGGGGACGGGCTTACGGTGAGCGAGAGAGTGATATAGGGCTACGGTTCAGAAATGAGGTGCAGGATGCGGAAAGTGGAGCTGCTGGTGCCGGCAAACAGCCTTGAGGTGCTCAAGGTCGCCGTGATTTACGGCGCGGACGCGGTGTATATCGGCGGGGAGGAATACGGCCTTCGGGCGGGAGCCAAAAATTTTAACATGGCGGAGATGGCGGAAGGGATTGCCTACGCGCACGCCCACGGCGTGAAGGTGTATGTGACCGCCAACATCATCGCACACAATTGTGATCTGGACGGCGTGCGCGCGTATTTGCGGGAGCTGTCTGAAATGGAGCCGGAAAGGCCGGATGCGCTGATTATTGCGGACCCGGCTGTTTTTGCTATCGCGGGGGAGGTGTGTCCCGAAATTGACCGCCACATCAGCACGCAGGCCAACAACACGAACTACGGTACCTTCCGGTTCTGGCATTCCCTCGGGGCAAAGCGCGTTGTGTCGGCGCGGGAGCTCACGCTTGCGGAGATCCGCCAGATCAGGGAGCACATTCCGGAGGAGCTGGAAATCGAGACATTTGTCCATGGGGCTATGTGCATCTCCTATTCCGGGCGCTGCCTGCTCTCAAATTACTTTACCGGGCGGGATGCGAACCGCGGCGCCTGCACCCATCCCTGCCGTTGGAAGTACGCGGTGCAGGAGGAGACAAGGCCGGGGGAGTACCTTCCGGTGTATGAGAACGAGAGGGGGACCTTTCTCTTCAACTCCAAAGATCTGTGCATGGTCGGGCATCTGCCGGATCTGATGGAGGCCGGCATCGACAGCTTTAAGATAGAGGGGCGGATGAAGACTGCGCTGTACGTGGCAACGGTCGCCCGCACCTATCGGAGGGCGATGGACGATTACCTGCAGTCCCCCCGGAAGTATGAGGAGCATATGCCATGGTATATGGAGCAGATCACAGCCTGCACCTACCGGCAGTATTCCACCGGATTCTTCTACGGCAAGCCCTCCGAAGAGATGCAGATCTACGACAACAGCACCTACGAGAGGGGCTATACCTATCTGGGGCTTGTGGGGACGGAAAATGAAAAGGGATGGCATCGTGTTGAGCAGAAAAACAAATTTTCCGTGGGGGATGAAATCGAAGTCATGAAACCGGACGGACGTGATCTTGCGGTGACTGTCCGCGCCATGGAGGATGAGGAGGGGAATCCGATGGAGTCCTGCCCCCACGCGCGGCAGGTCTTTTACGTGGATGTGGGAACAGAGCTCGCGGAGTATGATATATT
>CAZNQZ010000082.1:3868-7894 GCA_964575245.1 uncultured Lachnobacterium sp.
CGGAGGAAGGAAAACGATATAGAAATTACTTGACAATACAGGGCCGGAAATTTAGTATTGAATGTATCAGTATCCGGCAAGACTGCTAAAAACTGCGACTGCCAAGGGAAATACATGAGAGGAAGGTACATATTTGTGACAAGGACGATCAAGGGAAAATTGACATTAAGCGTGATATGTATTGTAATTGTCAGTATTTTACTGACAACAGCCGGGATCGTAGTGATGGCTGGAAAGCGTGTGATCGAGGATCAGACGGAAGCGCTGCAGCTCAACGCGGAAAAGTACAGTGAAGAGATTAACACATGGATTGAAAATGAGAAGATGCTTGCGGAGGGAGCGGCGAACAGCATAGAGGCTTCCGGCGATATCGGGACAGACGCGATTCAGGCGGTATTGGATGCGCACGCCAGAGGCAGGGATGAGCTGTTAAATCTATACTGCGGGACGAAGGACAGCAGATTCATCCAATCCAACAGGGAGGCGTCAATTCCGGAAGGGTATGACCCGGTAAAGCGCGGCTGGTATCAGCAGGCGGAGGCGGCCAAAAGCGTGATTGTGACAGATCCCTACTGGGATGTCCTCACGAATCAGATGTGTACCACGGTGGCGGCGCCGGTCTATGTAAGCGGCGAGCTGGCGGCGGTGATCGGATTGGATGTGACGCTGGGCACAGTGACAGAGCTGGCGGGAAGCATTCAGTATGACGAGGGGGTCTATGGTTTCCTGGTGGACAGCAGCGGGCACTATGTGGCGCACAGGAATAAAGAGTTTGAGCCCTCCGAGGATTCGGCGGTGGCTGTGAAAGACAAAATGCCGGCTTTGGGGGAATTGCTGTCCGGGAAAAAATCCGACGTGATTTCCATGAAAGATTATGACGGCAGCCAGTGCTATTTTGCGGTGGCCGAAATTAAGGGGAGCAGCTGGCAGCTGGGGGTGGCGGCGCCTGTGGCGAACGCGAGGAAGTCCCTGACTGCGATGATTGCATTGGCGGCATTGACTGCGCTGGTCATCATTGTGCTGGTGACATTCTTTATGATGGGGCTGATCGGAAGGATGCTGGCCCCGATCCGGATGCTCAAACAGTTTGCCTCGGGGGATTTTTCAGAGAATTCTGTCATTGAAAAGGCGATTCCGACGGAATATAAGGATGAGACAGAACAGATCAACAGGGCGACGGCAGAGGTAAAACAGCAGATCAGGGGAATTATCCTGAGCACAAAAGAGGAGGCGGGAAACATCAGCACCATCGCCGAGAGCACCTCGGCAAAAATGGCGGTGCTGAATGGAAATATCACACAGATGGCTGGGTCCGCGGTGCAGGCAATGGAACAGACCGCGGCAGCGAAGGAGCTTGCCGACAGCATTCAGGTGACAGGGCAGGAAGTGGGCTCCGCCGTGGAAAATGTGACGAAAAAAGCAGGAGAGGCGGCGAGCCAGTCGAATGAAATTATGGAGCGGGCCGAAAAACAGTATCAGGCATCCGAGAAATCCGGACAGCAGGCTGTGAGCCTGTATGAGAAGACAAAGGAGGAGCTGGAGACGGCGATTGGGAAGAGCCAGAGAGTCGTAGAGATCAATGCGCTGACGGATGAGATCCTCGCGATCAGCTCACAGACGAACCTGTTAGCGCTGAACGCTTCCATTGAAGCGGCGCGGGCCGGAGAGGCCGGGAGAGGGTTTTCCGTAGTGGCAGACGAGATCCGGCAGCTCGCGGACAATTCCAAGGAGGCGGTGGACAAAATCCGGAGGGTGACGGAGGATGTCGTGCAGAATGTGACCGCGTTATCCCAAAGCTCGGAAAATTTGCTGCAGTTTATGAATGAAAAGGTGATGGAGGACTATCGAAATATGACGGAGCTTGCCCGGATGTATCAAAAGGACGCTATGTTCTACAGTGATATCTCAGGTGCTTTGGGGGAGGCATCCGCGGAGATGAACCAGGGTATGGGTGAGATCAATGAGGCGATCGGAACCGTGACGTCATTGGTCGGCGACATCATGCAGTATATGCAGGGGATGGAGCAGTCGGCAAAGGATGCCAATGGGAACTCCCAGGCGGTACTCGGACAGATGGAGGAGCTTTTCCGGCTGAGCGGGCTGCTTAATCAGACGGTAGCATCCTTTAGAGTATAGGATAGACATTAAGAAAAGCCTCACTATTCCGAGTGAATAGTGAGGCTTTTTATGCGCAGGCCCGCAAAAGGAATATTTCCGGCAATATATCAAGCTGTTAGGATTTGCGGTAAAACTCCGCGATGCGGTCCAGCCGCGCGGTCATGTTGGCGAGCAATGCATCCAATACGGTGATCGCTGCCATGGATTCCACAACGACAACGGCGCGCGGAACGATGATGGGATCGTGGCGCCCCCTGATCTGGATGGAGATCTCTTCCCCGTCCCGGTTCACGGTCTGCTGGGAGCTGGCGATGGAGGGCGTCGGCTTGAAGGCCGCCCGGAACACCAGCGGCGCTCCGTCGGTCATGCCGCCCAGCGTGCCGCCGGAGTGGTTGGTGCACTTTGCCACACTTCCCTCCTTCATGCAGAACGCATCGTTGTTCGTGAGTCCCGTGGAGGAGGCTGCTGCAAAGCCGTCGCCGATCTCGAAGCCCTTCACCGCTCCGATGGAGAGGATGGCCCGGGCCAGATTCGCGTCGATCTTTTCAAAGACCGGATCGCCGAGGCCGACCGGAAGCCCCGTGATAACGCACTCGCAGATACCGCCTGCAGAGTCAGTCTTCTGCATACATGCTTTCAGGTATGCAGAGGCCTCCTCTGCGGCGGCTGCATCCGGCATATAGAGGGCATTGTTTTGAATTTCCGCCGCATCGAAGCGGGACATGTCGATGGATATCGGCCCGATGGATCGGGTGTAGGTCAAAAGCCGGATGCCCAATTCCCCAAGCATCTTTGCGGCGATTGCGCCCGCCGCTACCCTGCCGATGGTCTCTCTCCCGGAGGAGCGCCCGCCGCCGCGGTAATCCCGGAACCCGTACTTGGCGTCAAAACAGAAGTCTGCGTGCCCGGGCCGGTAGCAGGACGCAATCTGGCTGTAATCCGCGGAGTGCTGGTCCCGGTTGTGCACCATGAGCGAGATCGGCGTGCCCGTGGTCTTGCCCTCAAAGATGCCGGAGAGGATCTCCACAGAGTCGTCTTCGCTGCGCTGAGTCGTAAAGGCAGATTGGCCGGGCTTTCGCCGGTCGAGATAGGCCTGAATGTCCGCCTCGCACAACGGAAGCCCCGCGGGACAGCCGTCCACCACGACGCCGACGCCCCTTCCGTGGGACTCTCCCCATGTAGTGATCTTAAATAAGTTTCCGTAAGTCGATCCTGCTGACATCGCTCTTCCCCATTTCCATTAATTTTCCTCTATTGTACTCAATGTACACGAAAACTGCAAGTAGTCTGTGAAAGAAGATTGTACCTTTTCAGGGGGAGAAACCGAGTGCGGAAACCGATGCGTCCGGAGGAGTGATACGAAAGAAAATTAACAGAACCGCCGTCTGATTTCTTACATCGTAAGCGCGTAGTTTCAGGGTGTCCCCCGGTTTTTATCCCGAAACTGCAGCTAACAGGTTCGGGATGCAAGGGTTTTACTCTGTTTTTTTCTTGCAAAGTGCCTGAACGGTCTCGCTCCACGGGGCAAGGTTTACTAACTGGTCATCTGTCATCTCATGGCGGGGTCTGCTTTCCGGCAGGAACTTGAGATACTCATACAGGTTCAAGCCATATGCTTTTTCCATTTCCACGATGGTGAGATACAGGGCATTGGCGGCAGCACCATCCGGTGTATCAGAGAACAGCCAGTTCCGTCTCCCAACGGTCACGGGGCGGATTGAATTCTCGGCGCTTTGTCTTCATATGTGAATAAAGCGCCGAACGGGCGTTGCGGAATTTTACGATAGGACAGAAGAACTGGGTGATTGTTACTGGCAGGACAGCTTACAATGCTTTTCTATCTTCGGCAAAGATAAAATCCGCATCAATATCCGTTACTTCACGGCCTGTCAGATCAGCCGTTACCAG
>CAZNQZ010000083.1:0-689 GCA_964575245.1 uncultured Lachnobacterium sp.
GTCGGTTTCTGGCGAGATGGAGAAGGGAGCGGATATATGGGTTGCTTACAGCGAAAAAGAGGCCGTCTGTTTGTGTTTGTGCTGCTGGTGGGCGTGATTTTGTGCGGCGGGATGCCGGTTGGGGCGAGCGTAGTCGGTCAGGAGAAGAAGGTGGTCCGCATTCCCTGCGGAGTAAATGATTTTTTGTGTTATGACGAAAACGGCGTGCCGGAGGGATACTGCAGGGATTATCTGGATAAGCTGGCGCAGATCAATAACTGGAAATATGAGTATGTGGAGGCATCCTGGACGGAGGCGGTGGATCTGCTGGAGCGGGGGGAGATTGACCTCCTGTTTCCCACCACCTATGCGAAAGAGCGTGAGAGCACGATGGACTTTTCCAAGATACCGGGCGGCTATACGGCGCCCGGCCTGTTTGCACGGGCGGACAGCGAGTATGGCTATGAGAATTTCTCCTCCTTTAACGGGGCCAGAATTGCGGTGACCGAGGACTCCTCCAATGTGAGCGAGCTTGCGGCATATGCGCGGGAGCAGGGCTTTACATACGAACAGGTATACATAAACGATAAAGATGAAAAAATCCGCGCTCTGAACCGGGGCGATGTTGACATGGTGGTGTTCAGCGCGGCCAATGAGGTGCCGGGGGCGGTTCTGGTGGCGCTCCCGGATGCCTCTCCCTTTTACTATGC
>CAZNQZ010000083.1:699-7836 GCA_964575245.1 uncultured Lachnobacterium sp.
GGTGAAGGAGGGAAACAGTGGGCTTCTGGACGAAATAGACCGCGGTATGCAGCAGATGCTCAAGGATTTTCCGAATGTGGTGGCGGATACGCTGAGCCGCTGCCTTGTGGGAAATAATAGCAATTCGCTGGCACTCATGGAGGAAGAGCGGGATTTCATTGCGTCGGGTGAGGAAATTGTAGTGGGTTTTTATGAGGAGACCGAGCCGCTGGCCTATGTGAATCAGGACGGGACATACGGCGGCCTCTACATTGATCTTTTGGAGTATGTGCGAGATAATTACGGGCTCAACCTGACCTTTTATCCCATCAGCCGCGACTATAACTGGGAGGATCTTCTTGAGCACGGAGATATTGATTTTTATATCGGAGCATCGGCGGACATCGTCTCCAGAAATACGGGTTATCACATTGCGGATTTGTTCGTCGAGTATGAGAACGTTCTGATTAAAAAGAATAATTCAACTTATCTTTTGCCGGATTCGCCAACCGTCGCGCTGACTTACGAGCGTGTGTACTGGGAGGAAAGTCTGAAGGAGGATCTGGAGTACGCTGAAGTCAAATTATACCGCACGGCAAAGGAATGCCTGATTGCCGTGCAGTGCGGGGAAGCCGATGTGACGCTACTCAACAATATCGTGTTTAATTATCAGTTGAAAAATCCCCGGTTTTCTAATCTCAAGCTGGTGGAAAACTTTCGATACCCCTCGAATGCCAGTCTGGTGGCTGCTGAGAATGTAGATCCGGTCATGTTCTCCGTGGTGGAAAAGGCGGTGAACTATCTGCCGCAGGAATATTCCTCCGGCGTGATTAACGACTATCTGAATATGTCATACAACTCCGCTTCCTTTTTTGATCGTCTGTACGCGTCACGCCAGCTTTTGCTGCTCATGGCAATTATTTTTGTTCTGATGGCCGTGATGTTTGTCGCAGTCCGGCTGGCTCACAAACGCCAGAATGCCCTTTTGCAGCAGGCGGAGCAGCGAGAGCAGAAGCAGCTGAAGATTCTTGCTGCTCTAAGCAGCAACTATTCCTCGGTCTACTACACAAACCTGAATGAAAATCACTGCGAGGCAGTGCAGCTGTTGGACGGTGAGGACGAACAGACCGGCGGAAGGCTCAGAATTTTGGGTACCTACTCAGGGTCGCTGCAGAGATATGTGGACGATTATGTGACCGCGGAATACCGGGAGAGGATGTTGAACCTGTGTACGCCACAGGCGATGGTCGAGCTGCTCGAGGGGAAGGAGGATTTTTCTGTCCGTTATCAGGTGAAACCGAATCCCTGCGGATTTAGCTTTTATGAAATGAATTTCGTGCACGCGGGTGTCGACAATCATGAGCATGCGATGGTGTTCGGAATCCGCTGTGTCGATGAGGTCGCGCGGGAGGAGAGCAAGCAGAAGCAGCTCTTAAAGGATTCTCTTGAGGCCGCCAACCGCGCCAGCATGGCCAAATCGGAGTTTTTGTCGAAAATGTCCCACGATATCAGGACTCCCATGAACGGCATTATCGGAATGACCGCGCTTGCCTCTACCTATGTGGATGATCCGGTCCGCGTGCGCGAGGCGCTGGATAAGATTGCAACATCCAGCAGGCATCTGCTGGGGCTCATCAACGAGGTGCTGGATATGAGCAGGATTGAGTCCGGGACCATCAGTCTGACCGAGGAGGGCTTCAACCTTTCCGAGCTGATCAGAAGTCTTTTGGTCATACTGCAGCCGGAAATAGATAAACACCGGCACAATGTGAGCGTTCATATGGAAAATCTCAGACACGAGGACGTGATTGGTGATCAGCTCCGCATTCAGCAGGTATTTATCAACCTGTTGAGCAATGCAATTAAATATACGCCGGATGGCGGCAGGATATCCCTCACGGTCCGGGAAAACCCGATTCGTGTGAGCGATCAGAGCAGCTATGTCTTTATCTTTGAGGACAATGGGATCGGAATGTCCGAGGAATTTTTGAAACACCTGTTTGAGCCCTTTACCAGGGAGGATGACCCGAGAACGAGCAAAATACAGGGTACAGGTCTGGGAATGGCGATTACGCAGAGTATTGTGCATCTGATGAACGGGGACATTAAGGTGGAAAGCACCGTTGGCAAGGGGACGATTTTCACGGTTCTCTTCTATTTGAAACTTCAGAAAGAAAAGGAGCAGAAGACGGAAAATTCTTCCGGTTCCGCTCATGTGCTGGGCTCCATTGAGGAGGGCGCTTACAGGGGACGCCGCATTTTGGTGGCGGAAGACAATATGCTCAATCGTGAGATCGCGTGTGAGATTTTAAAGATGGCGGGCTTTGAGGTTGAGGAGGCCGAGAACGGAAAAGAGGCTCTGGAAAAGTTTGCTGCCTCTGAGAGCGGTCATTATGACCTGATTCTCATGGATGTGCAGATGCCGGTGATGAACGGTTACGAAGCGACCCGGGCAATTCGCGCGCTGCAGAACCCGGATGCCGGAACAATTCCGATTGTTGCCATGACTGCCAACGCGTTTGCGGAGGATGTTCAGGATGCGAAGGCTGCAGGAATGACAGAGCATCTGGCGAAACCAATTGAGTTTAAGCGGCTGAACGAGGTACTTCAGAAATGTATCGGGACGTAACAGTTCAGCTCAGGACTTTGGTTACTACTCACGGCCCAGGAGCCGTTATGTTCTCACGGAATGCGCAGCTTGTGCGCATCCCTGACCCATGAAAAGTAACGGAGTAAGATCGTGTAGTTTACAAGAACGGGGAATCTTGTTATAATCATAGTGTTGCCATTCGATACACAAACTCAGAGAGGTTTTTTCATGGAGCAGGAAAAGAAAACCGGGGAGCGCAGGAAGTTTTTTATTGAGATCGGTGTTTATGCGGCGCTTCTCGCGGCAGTCTACATTACGTTTCACTACTTTCTCATGCTGGGGCGTATCCCTTCTGAGAGTATGGAGCCGACGCTGATGGTGCATGACTGGACCATTGCAGACCGGCGTGCATACAGGGACCGGGCGCCGGAGCGCGGGGATAAAATCATTTTTTACTCCCATGAGGAGGAGGAGTCCATGTGCAAGCGCGTGATCGGCCTGCCGGGCGAGACAGTGAGCTTTGTAGGCGGCAGGGTGTATATCGACGGGGAACCGCTGGATGAGTCGGCGTATCTGGAAGAGGATGTGATGACGGAGTGTCAGGATACCTTTGTCGTGCCGGAGGACAGTTACTTCTTGCTGGGAGATAACAGGGAGATTTCGCTGGATTCCCGTTTCTGGGAGGAGCCTTACATCAGTATTGAAGATATTCAGAGCAGGATCTTTTTTGTGATACCCTTTCACAAGCTGCCCTGGTTTTGACAGATGGTGCGTGGCGCGTGTTTATATACTCTTGTACGCAATTATTTGCCGCAATTTTCTTGAAAGCAGCAAGCGTTCAAGAGTCCATACATTTTATTTTCGGCAAATACGAGTGTTAACAAGTATAAATGGGGGAATAAAAAATGGATACAACGAGAGAGCTGCAGGATGAGATCATCCGGCTGAAAAAAGAAAAGGATATCTGTATTTTGGCGCATGCTTACCAGACGCATGATATCTGGGAGGTGGCGGATTTTGTGGGGGACTCCTACGGGCTGAGCCTGCAGGCTGCGAAGGCGGTACAGAAAACGGTGCTGATGTGCGGCGTACGGTTCATGGCGGAGACGGTAAAAATTTTGTCTCCGGAAAAAAGAGTTCTGCTCTCCCATTCGGACGCGGGCTGCCCGATGGCAGAGCAGATGGATGTGGAGATGATTGCGAGGGAGAAGCAGAGCTGTCCGGATTATACAGTGGTGGCGTACATCAATACCACCTCGGAGCTTAAAACGATTTGTGACGTGTGCGTCACCTCCGCCTCGGCGGTTCAGATCGTGAAGAACATCAAAAACAATAATATTTTGTTTATTCCGGACTGCAATCTGGGCCGCTGGGTGGCGGATCAGGTCCCGGAGAAAAATATCAGGCTCCTGCAGGGCGGGTGCCCAATCCATGCACAGATATCTGTGCAGGATGTGGAGGCGGCGCGGGCCCGGCATCCGGATGCGCTGCTCCTCGTGCACCCGGAATGTCAGCCGCAGGTGAGCGCACTTGCGGACTATATCGGAAGTACCACCGGTATAATGGATTTCGCAAAAAAGAGCGATGCAGGCGAGTTTCTGATCGGAACGGAGAACAGTATTGTACAGCATTTGCAGTTTGCGTGCCCGGACAAACGCTTTTATCCATTGTCGAAGGGCTGTGTCTGCCATGACATGAAGCTGACGACGCTGAGTGACGTCTATGCCTGTGTGCAGGGCAGAGGCGGCGAGGAGATTCTTCTTGCGGATGAGGTGAGGGAGAAGGCGAAGCGCTGCATTGACTCCATGCTTGAATTGAGTGGGCAGGCTTAGCCCGCGTTAATTGTGGTACTTTGTAAAAATTTGTTATTCGTGCAGCCGCAAAAATGCTTGACCAAAACAAGCAGGTTTTAATAAAATGATAAGATAGGAAATTTGATGAATTTTGAAATGAGAAATTTGCTGAAATTTGATATGATGGAGGTGCTTTTGTTATGAAATTTCTCATGAATTGCAAACTTGCGACGCGTATCGGCATTATAACGGCAATGATCACCTCAGTAGGGATGCTGCTGTTAGGGGGAACTGTCTCTGCAGCGATTGCGTCCGTTGTCAAAAATGATATCACGAATCAGATGACCGATGCAGTAGAATCCAGAGCCGCGATTATTAATGACTATGTTCGTTCCGCAGAGGAGTATATGACTGCCTTCGCCCTTGCGAGTGAAGTGCATGAGCTGCTCGAAAATCCGCAGGATGCGGCATTGTTGGCAGAGGTGCAGAAATATACGGAAGATTTTGCTGCGGTAAAAGGGATTTTTGAGGGCCTGTATATTGCCACTCCGGATACCTATGTTTTGACTCATACATCAAAGGATGCAATTGGAATTACAACACGCAAAGGCGAATCGCTCCAGACATTTCGCGAGACGATTTTGGCGCAGCAGAAGCTGACGAACCTGGGTATCATGAAATCTCCGGGAACGGGCAGTATGATTCTCTCGATGTACTATCCGATTTTTAAAAATCAACAGTGCATCGGCTACGTGGGAGCCGGTGTATACGCGGATCAGCTTATGGACGTGCTTCTGGGACTGGACATGCAGGGACTGCCTAACAGCGAGTATGTGTTTTTAAATGTGGACACCGGGGTTTACCTGTATCACAGGGATAAAGAGTTATTGAACACCGTTACAGAGGACAGAGGGTACCGGGAAATTGTCCAAAGGATTAAGGCGGACGGCAATGTTCAGGCGGAAACCTACTCTTATAGGGACGAAAAAGGTGTGGAGCAGCTGGTGGTTTACAAATACCTCAGGGATCGGGACTGGGTTTTTATGGTTCGGGATAATGCCACAGAGGTATACGGGGCAGTGCGCACGGTGCGCATTATTACAGGCGTGTTATGCGCGGCAGTAGCGGCGGCCATTATCCTTGTAATGTTATTTATTTTATATCGGCAGGGAAAGGAGCTTATGATTCTGGAGGGAGCCATCAGTCATCTGGGCAATTTGGATCTCTCTGCAGATCAGGAGCTGGAGGCCTTTTACGGCAGAAAGGATGAGATTGGTCTGATTGCGCAGACGACGCATGATGTCTGCGATTAGGATATCGGACGGATTTTGAGTGAGATGGCCGACGGCAATATCGCGGTTGATGTGGCCAAAAACGAGGGGTATTATATCGGCGATTTCAGGATACTGGCTGAAAGCCTAAAGACCATCCGGACAAAGCTCACGGATGTCATGTGCAACATATCCAATATTTCCAATCAGGTGAATATGGGTACGGATCAGGTATTCTCGGGGGTTCAGACACTTTCCAGGGGAACGGTGGAGCAGTCGGTGTCTGTTGAGGGACTTGTGGCGAATGTGACGGAAATTACTTCCCAAATCAAGGACAGTGCCGTGCGCTGCCATGACGCCAGTGAGCTGGTAGACCGGGCAAACGGCTATGCGGCAGAGGCTGATACGAAAATGGCCGAGCTGATTGCCGCCACCAAGAATATCGACGAGTCCTCTGCCAAAATCGGAAGCATTATAAAAACGATTGAGGATATTGCTTTTCAGACGAATATATTGGCGTTGAACGCTTCGGTTGAGGCGGCTCACGCAGGCGATGCGGGAGAGGGGTTTTCTGTTGTGGCGGACGAGGTGCGCAGTCTTGCCGCTAAATCCGGGGAGGCCGCCAACAACACGGGGCTTTTGATCGAGCGCTCCATCAAGGATGTGCAGATTGAGACAGAGTCTACCGACCACGTTATTTCGGCTATGCAGATTATCAACGAATGCATTCAGTCGATCAAAGCTCTCATGGACGACATTGCGCTTGCCAGTGCCCAGCAGTCGGAAAAGATTGCTTCCGTGGAGGCGGGAATTAAGGATATATCCCAGGTTGTTCAGGTGAACTCTGCCGTTGCCCAGGAGAGCGCCACGGTATCCCGGGAGCTGTCGGAGCAGGCGAAAATACTGAACGGCTTAATCCAACAGTTCCGCATCCGGTAGTGTCCGTAAAGAGGTGATATGATTTCAAGTTTTTGTGTTGACATCCGAAAATGTGTTCAGTATAATAGGAGAGCGGAACAGATGTTCTGCTCTCCTTAAATTATTATAATGAAGAATACAACCTGCAGTTGAGGTTTACATCTTTTTCTTAGGGAAACACGGCATGATTATCATTTTGGGCGGGAGATCTTTATGATGTTGTGATGTTTGCGATCGTGAAAGGGCTGGACATGAATTTAAAATTAGTAAAGGCTTCGGCGGAGTATCGTAGTCAGATAAGTGCTATGATGGAGGAATGGAATAATTATAATGTGAAAATTGTTCCCTACGCAATTCGTCGATTGGACTATCGGGATTTTGAAAATTATTGTAAAAACTTGGAGAGAAGGGATGATAGTAGCGGTTTGGTGCCGGATTCCACTTTTTTCTGTCTGGACGTAGAGCGTGATATTATGGTAGGAGCAGTAAATATCAGACACTATTTGAATGAATCATTATTACTTAATGGAGGACATATCGGTGATGGTGTAAGACCTTCTGAGAGAAGAAAAGGAATTGCCACTAA
>CAZNQZ010000084.1:0-7808 GCA_964575245.1 uncultured Lachnobacterium sp.
CCCATCATCAGATACCAGTGAACCTCCTTCTCCACCGTATCCTCCGGCACGGAGAAGGTGTACTGGCTCTTGCCGATATAGCGGATGATCGTCGCCTTCGCCCCGCTCTCCTCTTTCACCTCGCGGACAGCAGTATCCTTGAACTCTTCGCCCTTCTCCACAGTTCCCTTGGGAAGGACCCAGCCTTCATAGCGATTCCTGAAATTCTTGTATAAGAGCAGAATCTTACCACGGAAAATCACTACGCCGCCACAGCTTGTTGCCTCAATCATATGCAACTCCTTTCTGTGGATGTCCCCGCCCGTCCGGACATCTGTCTGCGGGCGGGCTTATCTTTTTCGCTTTTATAGAGTATAGCATTTAATTATTCAAAATACAAGTCAAAGACCTTCTTTGCCGCAGGAACTGCATATGCGCCTGCGTTGCCCGCATCCTCCAGCACCACGGCAACCGCGATATCCTCATAGCCCTCCCTTCGGGCAAAGCCAACAAACCAGGCGTTGGTGCGGTCGGAGCTGTCCGACACCTGCGCCGTGCCCGTCTTGCCGTAAACCGTATAGGCCTGCCCGTCCAATGCCCTCGCAGTCCCGTCCGTTACGACCGCCCGCAGATACTCTGTCAGAAATTCTGCCTCATCCTCCGTGATCACCGCTCCGTATTCCTGCGGCTCGTTCTGATCCACGACCGCGCCGGAAGCGTTTTTGATGCAGTCAATCAGAAAGGGGGTCATGAGCGTGCCCGCATTGTCAATCGCTGCGACAGTCATCGCCATGTGAAGGGGCGAGACCAGCGTCAGCCCCTGGCCGATCGCGGTCGACATGCGAAGCGCAATCCCGTCCTCCGCGGTGATCTCTGCGCTGCTCCTCCCGGAGGCAAAAGCGACCGGCAGGGGCGCATTAAAGAGCAGATCATCGCACAACCCGGCAAACCGCTTCGCGTCCAGCGTCAGTGCAAGGCTTGCGTAAGCCGCGTTGCAGGAGTTGGCAAAGGCGCTCTTTAAATTCTCCTCCCCGTGTTTTTTCCCCGATGCACAGTGGATCGTCACCCCGTCTCCGGTGAATTCCCCCAGGCAGCGGAACCGAAAATCAGCATAGCCTGCCGGATGCTCCCTGTAATATTCCAGCGTTGTAAAAATCTTGAATATCGAGCCCGGCGTGTATTTTCCCTGTGCCGCCCGGTTGTAGAGGGCCGTGCTCCCCTCCGCCGTGACCTCCTCCCAGTCCGCGGCGATGGTGTTCGGGTCATAGTCGGGCCGGGAAACCATGGCGAGAATTTTCCCGGTCTTCGGCTCAAGGACGACAAGCGCGCCGTTGTAGGAGCCGAGCGCCTCGTAGGCGCAGGACTGAATTTTGGTGTTCAAAGTGGTCACGACCGCATCTCCCTGACTTTTCTCTCCCCTGATGTCGTTGATAACCTGCAGGGGGAGAGACTCGTGGGAGCGCAGGAGGGTATAATTTTCCTGATTCTCGATCCCGGCGCGGCCATTGCCCACATAGCCCACCGCGTGGGCAAACACGCGGCCGTATGGGTATTCTCTCGTCTCCTCCCCGTCCTCTTTCGTCCGCGTCCCGGCAAGCACCTCCCCGTCCGCAGACAGGATCGGCCCCCGCACCACCCGCTCGGCAAACAGATCCTGAAGGGAATTGTGCGGGCTTTTGATAAACTCAGCGCTCTTCATCTCCTGGAAGTACACAAAGTAGGCAATCATAGCGAGAAACAGCACCGAAAAAATATTGCTGACCACGAGAAATTCCCGGTCCCCTTCCCTCTCCTTCTTCTTCCCATCCGGCTCTCTCCCCGCCTGGCCCTGCATGATATAGAGACCCTGAACAATTCCGAACAGGATCATCGTGGACAGCAGCGAGCTCCCGCCATAGCTGACCAGCGGAAGGGTGACCCCGGTGGAGGGAATAAATTTGATCACTCCTCCGATGGTCAGAAAGACCTGCGCCGCGTAAAACGCGCCGAGCCCCGCCGCTGTAAGCCGGTAAAACGGGTCCTTTAAGCGCATCGACACATGCATCATCATAAGAAAGCAGCTCACACACACGAGGATCAGACAGAGCGCAAAGATGCCTCCCATCTCTCCGGAGATCGCGGAGAAAATGAAATCCTTTGAAACCACGGGGATTTTCTTCGGATATCCCTGATTCAACCCGAGGCCGAACCAACCTCCGGTCCCGATGGAAAACAGCGACTGGCTGATCTGATAGCCCTCATCGTCAATGACGCTCAGCGGGTCCGTCCAGGCCAGCACCCGGGTCTGCACATGCGAAAAAATCCTCCACCCCGCCAGTGCCGCCCCCGCCAGCGCGCACAGGCCCGCCGCGAGGTAAACCGGGCGGCGGCTTGCGGAGTAGACCAGAAACAGAAAGACAAGAAAATACAGGAGCGCCCCGCCCAGATCCTTTGAGAGCACGAGCATGAGGACAAATACGGCGGCGATCACCGACGTGAGGAAAATCTGCAGGAGATTCTGTTTTTGACAGAGCATGGACGCCAGAAACAGAACAAATACAATCTTCACAAACTCAGAGGGCTGTACGCTGACGGGTCCGATGGAAATGTTGAGCTTTGCGCCGTAGCTGGTGGTTCCCGCCACCGCGACAAGCGCGAGCGCGCCGATCCCGGCGACGGCATACAAAAGGGTCAGCTTACGGAATACCGGCGTGCGGCGGATCGCCCAGGGAATGAGCAGGGAAACCGCAAAGCCCGCGCACGCAAACAGAAACTGCCGGAACGCCTGCTCATAGCTCAGACGCGCCAGATAGAAAAAGCCGACGGCCAGGAGCATACACATGTTGTTGAGCAAAAGCTCAGACGCGCGCCGGTAAAACAGATGGCTGGACGTAAACACCGCCGCAAAAAAAACGAGCTGTGCCAGATACAGATAAATCAGCTTCACGTCCTCTGTGGTGAGATAGAGGACAAGAAACGCGTCAAAGTGAATCAGGAGCATCAGTGCCCGCTGCCCGCCGTAAATCCGCCCAAGCCTCTCCTTGTCCCCATCCTTTTTGAGCGCATAGACACACAAAACCGTGTATGCCAGAAACAAAAGCATGGTCAGATATTTGGAAATCTGTACCGTAATATGCACCATAACTACTCCACTCCTCTGCGATAATGGCCTCCCGTGCAGCGCTCCTGCCACTGCGGAGTGCCTGCGTCAATTCCCCGGTTATACTCCCCAAAGAGCGCGAGGATATTCCCCGCCTGCTCCTCATCCTCCACGGTAAAGTCCAGCCGCACGCCGGTAATGCCCATGCGCCGAATCTCCCCCAGCCGCGCAAACAGCATGGTGGGCAGTGAATTATAGATCACATTGTAGCAGTCGCCGCAAAAGCTTTTTACGGGAAAGCTCCTGTGTGTCCGATCCTTCAGATATGTGACGGACGGACGGTGCGAACAGCCCTTCGTATTGGCGCGGACACACTGGACGCTCGTCATCAGCGGGCAATGTCCGTAGACCACCATCTCCGAATTTCGGTTGTCGCGGTGGGCGATCTCCCTGGCGTTTAACTCCTGCGGAACCGTATTTCGCGCCGCCCCGAGGGCCGTGAGGGCGCGCACGGCGCGGTTGTTCATCGAATAGAGATTGCTGTCGGCCACAATTGCGGAGCCTTTCAGGTATTTCTCCGCAAACGCGAGGGCGTCATAGCTGCGGACAAGCACTATGTCCGCTGAAAGCTCCTGCAAAAATGCAAGAAATCCTTCATACCTTGTTGTCGTATGCTGTCTGAAAATGCGTGGAAGCGCAATTCCTGCCTCCTTCCCCGCCCGCTTGCAGCGCCCAATGTCTTCTGCGAGCTCTTCCTTCCGCTCATAGGCCGCCGCTTCCAGATACACGGTGGTGACAAAACTCTGCTCCAATATCACATCGAGCAGCCCGCGGTTCTCTGTCAGGCAGATCACGCGCGGCTTCGGCTTCCCGCTGCAGCGCCCGCTCTCCCACTCCGCCGGAATCTGTCCCGGCAGAGGCATAGACGCAGCTGCGCCGTCCCGCTGTGCCCCGGACAACATTGCGTGCTGCAGGCCATCCAGCGCCTCTCTCCGCAGCCGGTTTAAAACGCCGTTCGGCAGAAAGACATCCCCGTCCATTTCCACCGCCAGCTCCCGCATCGCAAAGACGGACTCTCCCGTCTTTGACATCCGCCGGCGGACATCCTCCGCGAGGAGCGGCTTTGTCTGCGCTCTCATAACTTCTGCTCCCCCGGCATAAAAGGAGCAGCCGCCGCAGGTCACCTCATAGCGGGCCCGCTCTCCCGCCCGCAGCGTGAGCCGCCCGTCTGCCGCAAGCCTGGGCAGCGCGCGCTCCGCATTCTTCTCCTGCAGTGCCTCATTGCCGCGCTCAAAGGACGGCGACTGAAACGTCACCATATCCGGCCCGTTCTTTCGGTGAAAATAGCCGTCCGTGAAGCCGCAGCGGCTTCCCAGCGCGGCAAGAGCCCTGCGGTCCTCCTCCAACGGCTGTACCTTTGTCTCCTCCCCGCCAGAAAGCGCTTCCTGAAAGCGGTCAATATATTTCCGATAACAGGAGACCACGCCCGCGGCGTAGGAGAGCTGTTTCATACGGCCCTCGATTTTTAAGGAACAGACACCGGCCTGATGCAGCCCGGGAAGCTCCCCCAGCCCGCACAGATCTCTGAGGCTTAACACATAGGAATGTTTGCCGTCAACCTCATAGGGCAGTCGGCAGGGCTGTGCGCAGCGCCCGCGGTTGCCGCTCCGCCCCCCGAGCATGCTGCTGAAGAGGCACTGCCCCGAGTAGCTGTAGCACAGCGCCCCGTGGACAAAAACCTCGAGCTGTGCGCCGGTGCCCTCGTGTATCTGCCGGATCTCGGCAAGGGAAAGCTCGCGCGCCAGCACAATCCGCCTTGCTCCCAGCCCCTCTAAAAATGCGGCGCCCCCCGCGGAGGTCACGGTCATCTGCGTGCTCGCGTGGATCGCAAGCCCCGGAAATGCCTGCCGGACAAACGCAAACACGCCGATGTCCTGCACGATCACTGCGTCCAGCCCCCGCTCATACAGAGGGAGCAGATAGCCGTAGAGCCTGTCCTCAAGCTCCTGATTTTTGAGCAGCGTGTTTACCGTCAGATAAACCCTGCGCCCGAAAAGATGCGCATAGTCGATGGCGCGGCAGAGCTCCTCCTCCTCGAAATTACCGGCATAGGCCCGCGCTCCAAAGCTCTTCCCGGCCAGATACACGGCGTCTGCCCCCGCCGCGACCACCGCGAGAAAGGTCTCGTAGGACCCTGCGGGGGCCAGCAGCTCAAAGACCGGTTTCTGCAATTGTGTGTTCTGGCTCTGTTCGTTCATGGATCCTCCATTACGCGCCGATCGACCCTGCCCGCCCCTGCACAATCGAGCGGGGGAGAGTTTTCGACCCTGCTCGCCGCGCGGGGCGTGCAGCATAGCTGCTGAGTTCCCTACGCGCCCCTGCACAATCGAGTAGGGGAGAGTTTTCGACCCTGCTCACCGCGCGGGGGGGGCGTGCAGCATAGCTGCTGAGTTCCCTACGCGCCCCTGCGCATAAGATAAGAGGACAGGCACTGCTCTGTCCCCTTATCTTATGCGTGATGCTTTGCGGCTCCCTTCCCGCCGTCCAGCAGCTTGTCCTCCAGCGCCGCCTCCAGACGCGCCTTATTTAAAAGCAGCTCCTTGTTCTCGGACTCCAGCTCCTTCAGGGATGCCTCGGCGCTCTCCGTCTTGATCTGGTTCGAGATCAGATCGTGTTTGAGATCATAGATCTCCTTGTCCTTGCTCTCCATGTCGCGCTCCAGCTTCTCCACCTGCGCCTTCGCCTTGAAGTAATCGTCCGCTATATTCAGTTCGATCAGCGTGCTCTTCATACCGACCGGGACGTGCCGGTAATCCTCCAGAGCGTCAAACTCTGCAATCTTGTTGTTGATGTATGCGGCGACCTTCTGCAGATACTCCTCACCCTCATAACCGCTCAGCGTATATACCTTGCCGTCGATCACAACCTCCGCGTTAGTCTTGGCTGACATATGTTATCCTCCGATCATGTATGAAAACATCTTCTAATCCGTGAATGGCAACAGACCACTATATATTGTATTATAGTCATATGTCAGTACAAAAGCAAGTGTTTTATTCTGTGCGTTTGAAATGTGCAAAAGCCGCCTCCGTCGCGACCCTCCCCTTCGGCGTGCGGTGGATAAAGCCGTTTTTGACCAGATAGGGCTCGTACACCTCCTCAATTGTCCCGGAATCCTCCCCGATGGAGGCCGCCAGCGTGTCCAGACCCACCGGGCCGCCGCCGAATTTGTCGATGATCGTCAAAAGAATATTCCGGTCGTTCTGGTCCAGCCCCAGCTTGTCCACCTCCAGCAGATCCAGCGCAAAGGCCGCCACCTCAAAGTTGATCCTCCCCTCATACTTCACCTGAGCAAAATCCCGCACGCGCTTTAACAGGCGGTTGGCAAGCCTGGGGGTTCCGCGGGATCTGCGCGCCAGCTCATGCGCCCCCTCCCCGTCGATCTCCACGCCGAGAGCCCGGGCGGACTGCACAACGATCATCTGCAGCTCTTCCACCGTGTAATATTCCATATGACCGATCACGCCGAAGCGGTCCCTGAGCGGCGCGGAGAGCATCCCAGCCCGGGTGGTAGCCCCCACCAGTGTAAATTTCGGAAGCTTTAAGTGTATGGAGCGCAGGGACTCTCCCTTTCCGATCACCACGTCGATTGCGTAGTCCTCCATGGCGGGATACAAAACCTCCTCGACCTGCCGGCTCAGCCGGTGGATCTCGTCCACAAAGAGGATATCATTCTCCGCAAGGTTGTTTAATATCGCCGCCATCTCCCCCGGCTTGGCGATGGCGGGCCCGCTCGTCACCTTAAAGTGCGAGCCCATCTCGTTGGCGATGATCCCGGCAAGCGTCGTCTTGCCAAGGCCCGGAGGGCCGTAGAACAAGACATGATCCAACGCTTCTCCTCTGGATTTTGCCGCCTCAATATAAATTTTTAAATTTTCCTTTAACTTTTCCTGCCCGATGTAATCGTCCAGCCGCTGCGGCCGCAGGCTCTGCTCGATCTTGTAATCCTCCTCCTGAACCTGCGTCGATATCACGCGTCTCTCCATGAATCCGTCCTCTTCTCAATGCTGCAAAACACATCCGGTTGCGTTGCCCTCCAATGCGTCACTGGATATACTTGAGCGCCGCCCGAAGCACATCCTCCACCTGGGCGTCCTCCGGGAGCTCCACCCGGGAAACCGCCTTCATACTCTCCGCCGGAGAATAGCCCAGCGCGGTCAGCGCCAGCACCGCGTCATTCTTCACCGCGCTCTCCGGGTGCGCCGCATGCTCTGCATGCTCCGCCTTATGCTCGAAGGCCTCCTCTAAGGAGAGCTTGTCCTTGAGCTCTAAAATAATGCGCTGGGCAGTCTTCGCCCCGATGCCCGGCGCCTTGGAGATCGCCCTGGAATCGCCGGAGAGCACCGCAAAGCGCAGATCGTCCGCGTCCATCGAGGAGAGGATCGCCAACCCGCCCTTCGGCCCGATCCCGCTGACCGCGATGAGGAGCTTAAAGAGCTCCAGATCGTCCTTCGTGAGAAAGCCGTAGAGAATCATCACGTCCTCCCTGAGATGCAGATAGGTGTAAACCTTGATCTCCTCGCCGACAGACGGCAGATACTCAATCGTCTTTCCCGGGATAAACACCCGGTATCCGATCCCCCCCGCTTCAATCACCACCGAGTCGCAGGCGACCTCGGCGAGCTCCCCCCTGATATATGCGTACATGGAATTCATCTCCCTTATCCAAGCGTTGGTATTATTTTAGCAA
>CAZNQZ010000085.1:0-4141 GCA_964575245.1 uncultured Lachnobacterium sp.
ATTTGGATAAAACTTTTATTGACATTGCATTAAGAGGCCGACAGTATACGGTACAAAATGAATACTTAGCGAGAGACTTATCAACTAATGGATGCTTTCCTAAAGCCTGGCAGAGAATTAATGATAATTTTAGACTGCTGAAAGATGGAGGAACAGAGGTGGTTGAAAGGGAACTGCTCGCAAGTCAAATATGTAGATGCTTTGATGTTTCACAAGTATTATATGAGAGGGATTATTTTGATGGGGAAAAGGTCAGTGTAAGTGGTAATATTACATCAAAAGAATATTCGATTGTTTCTATGGAAGCATTTGAAGTATATGCAGCAAACCATGATATAAACACAAAAAAATATATTATTTCATTAGATAAACATAATTATTATATGATGAATATTGTTGATTATCTTATTGGTAATACAGATAGGCATTGGGGAAACTGGGGGATATTAGTTCGTAATTTGAATAATAAACCAGTAAGGCTATATGATTTAATGGATTTCAATCAGGCTTTTAATTCTTATGATAACTTAGATGGTTCTAATTGTCAGACTATGTTTGGAGAGCATGTTAATCAAAAGGAGGCCGCAATTAAGTCTGTTCAAAAAATTGGCTTAAATCAAATTAAAGAAGTAAATAAAGCATATTTTGATGAATTGCCTCAGTTTTATAATATGTTTTGTAAAAGATTAGAGCTATTAAAATCAATAGAATCCTAGTTTTATGTGATAAGTGAGAGGTAATAATAAACGTATTGCCGAGCAGGAGGCTGTGCCATATCCGCCCCATGCGGCCGTTGCCGTGTGCAAAGGGATGGATGAATTCAAACTCGTAATCATCATCAGCTTGTGTGCTTCGAGGAGAACGTCCACGGATGCAGGATTTAATCGCAGCATTAGTTCGTAGGTTTCATAAGCATTCGGTACCTCTTTGATCTCGTTCGGACTGCCAAGGACGCGCTTGCCGTCCAGAATGGCCGTCACCTGCTCCAGCGACAGAGAATTATGTTCAATCGCGAGTGAAGAGTGGTATTACCTCACCGGAGAATATTTTTCCAACGCTCAGAACAGTGGAAGCGTCATCATGACTTGAAAGTAATGCAGAAACAAGGACATTTTTGTCAAATACTGCGTACCGGGTTATTTATTCAACTCCATACCGTGTCTGTCTGATTTCTTCGTTGAATGGGATTTTTCTTTCCCGAACGACAGCCCGTGCAAAGATATTGAATGCAGAACGAGGCGGGTAGGTATGTACTTAGACCGGACTGGAGATAATCCTATTCCAATTCTTTCCTTTTTATGATATACTGCCCCTGAGTATGAAGGTCGAAACGAGCGGCATGTGGTGCCAGAACCATGGACTGAAAATCAAAAAGGAGAGAAATCTGAAAATGCAGTTGGACGATCTGTTTTTAAAGGCCTGTCAGAACGGACAGAAAAGTGTGGTGATCACCTTCTTAAAGAAGGGCGGAATCAATGTGGACAAAAGGGATGCCAATGGCTTTACCTCTCTTCACTATGCGTGTAAAAAGGGAGCGAGGGACATCGTAAAGCTTCTAATCGAAAACGGTGCGGACGTGAACATGGCATCAAACGCCAGCATTACGCCACTTCATTTTGCCGCATCCACCGGCAATCAGGAAATCCTTACCTGTCTGCTGGATGCGGGGGCTGACGTCAATGCCACAGATAAGGAGGGTAAAAGCGTCCTGATTTACAGTGTCCTGGCAAAGAAGGTGGAGGCTGCAAAGTTTTTGATTGCAAAGGGTGCGGACGTGGCGGTCCGGGATAATGACAACCGCACGGCGGTGGATTATGCAAATGCTCTGGGGCTGCCCTATTTCATTGCGGAGGTATCGCAGGATACCCTGGGGGAGACAGATTCTTATGGCAATACCCCTCTCCACCAGTCTTGCTATAACGGGCAGAGCGAGGTGGTCAAGGTAGTGCTTGCCCGGGGAGAGGCAGACGTAAATGCGGTGAATAATGACGGGCATACCCCGCTGTTTATTGCAGTGTTGAAGGATAATGTTTACGTCTCAGAGCTTTTGCTGGATGCCGGCGCCTTGCCGGACAAAGGAACCAATGAGGGATACTGTCCCATACACGCGGCGGCGGAAAACGGTAATGAGTACATGGTTGAGGTGCTGATCCGCCATGGCGCAGACATTAACTGCAGGAATCTGGACGGAGAGACGGCCCTGATTATCGGGGCAAGACAGGGCCAAAACAACGTGGTTTCCATGCTGCTGGACAAGGGCGCGGACGTCACCTGTGCCGATGAAGCGACCCATACGGCCCTCTATTACGCCACGGAGCGGGGCTATAACGAGATTGTGGAGATGCTGCTATTGGCAGGGGCAGAGAGCTGATGAAAATATATAAAAAGTGGAAAGGAAAAGATAAATCATGCAGTTGGATTATGAGAAATGTCGCGAACAGCTGCCGAAAGTATTGGCAGGGGAATTGGACGCATCCGTAGAGGAGCTTTGGCATCTGATCTATTATGGAGTCAACATGATCCGCGGCAGTGAGGGCGTTGAGGATCTGGAACACATAGACAATAACCTCGTCCTTCTGGAGCGTCTGCTGCAAAAGGCAGATCCGGATGACGACATGGAAACGGTTTTCGAGGCGCTGGATCAGGTACTGGGAAGATATGCTCCCGCGGGAAGGGTGCTGGAGATGCTGAAGGCAGCAGATTATAGCTTCTCGGAGCCCCAGTATTTTGGAGGCAGCCTGACGAACCTACGGGATTTTCTATTAGAAAAGCGTTTTAGCCCGGAACTGGTGGAAAAGATGGTTCAACTGGAAATTGACGTGAACGAGCCTCTCGTCAAGGGCAGGACTCCCGCCTTTATACTGCTGCAAAGGGATCGGATCACCTCCTGGGGAACAGACAAGAACGAGTATGAGGAGGCGCTGGCAAAAACGGTGGAGGCTCATTTCAGCGTGGAATCTCTGGAAACCCTTAACGCTGACGGTACTTCTGCCGCCCATGCCGCCGTCCGGAAGAATCATTTTGAGGTGGTGCAGGCTATGTTAAAGATGGGGGTGAACGTAGACCTGACAGAGGATAAGCCCAGCGTTGCGGGAACTACCTTTCTGCATCTGGCCTGTGAACACGGCTATCCTAAGCTGGTCAAAATGCTGATGGAGGCAGGCGCGGATGATACCTTAAAGAATGAGTGGGAAGAAACGGCGGCTCATATTGCGGCCTCCCGGAAAATACGATATAAAGAAATCCGCAACGAGGATCGGGTGGAAATGATACGGGCCTTAGAGCACGTGGATATACCCGGCAAAAACGGCACGACGGCGCTGATGCTGGCTCAGGACCCCCAGACCTCGCTCTCATTTGTGCTGACCCCGGTGCTGATCGAGAAGGGAGCGGACGTGAACCGCGCGGACAACGACGGAAATACGGCCCTGATGCTCCACACCTTTTGGTATTGTTTCAAGGACGTGATCAAGGCCATGGTCAAGGCCGGATATGATGTCAACGCCAGAAACCGAAAGGGGGATACGGTGCTTCACTACGTGATGAAGAACAAGAGCAGTGAAATGGCGGTCTACCTGATCAAAAATGGCGCGGACGTCAACATCGCCAACGACGAGCAGGTTACGCCTGCCCAGATCGCGGTGGAAAAGGGCCTTGATGAAATACTGGCGTTCCTGTGACAGGCGTTCGGATGCTACTTTCCTATAAAAAATTGCGGGAAAACAATATAGGTGAGGAAATATTATGAAAAAAGTATTGCTGAGTGCCGATGGTAATATAAGTGTATTTGCTGTTCCGGACAAAGTGGCCGTTAATCTTCGGCAATACTGTCTGGAGTTTTGCTGCGAATGGTTGTATAAAAGCCCGGACGCAGCCGGATATCGTGTCGAAATGAACGGAGTGACCGGAGTGTGTTATACGGAAAAAGATTTTATTGCCTGGCTTAACAAATATATTTGTGAGGAAGAGTCCATATTAATTACAACTCTCGACGATGTGTATGTTGGAGATAGGCTGCCTGACGAATATGTTGGGCTGCCGTATTTCAATTTCTGAAAATCGGATTATTCAGGAGCCAGCGGTTCATTAACGTCCTGATTAAGAACAGAGGTTGTGTCAAGTTTTCTATGAAAACTTGACA
>CAZNQZ010000085.1:4151-7801 GCA_964575245.1 uncultured Lachnobacterium sp.
CATGTAGCGTCAGCTCATTTGCCGAAGGCAAATTTTGCATGAGCTGATGTTCGTTAGGGGAGGCGCAGACATGACAGTAGAAGAAATTATTCGGGGTGAATCGAAGAATACTGAGTTCAAGGAAATGCTCCCCAAGGACTCTGTGAAATACACAAAGACAGTAGTTGCCTACGCTAACACGCAGGGCGGTAAGATATTTTTTGGCGTGGTTGATGAGACGCGGGAGATTGCGGGCATAGACGAGGCTGTCCTTTTTCAGTCGATGGACAGCATAGCCAATGCGGTGGCGGATTCCTGTGAGCCGCAGATTGTTCCGGATATTGAGCCGTGTACGATAGATGGCAGGACCATCATTGTTGTCACGGTCAATCCCGAGCCCCAGAGACCGTATTATCTGAAATCCAAGGGCAAGGAGAAAGGTACTTATATACGGGTAGGTGCAACGACCCGCCTTGCTTCTATGGAGAAGATAAAAGAGCTGGAGCTGGAGGGAGCCAAAGTCTCATGGGATGAGTTGACCTGCGTGGGCTTTCAGGTCACGGAAAAAGCCATAAAAAAGCTCTGCCGCGATATGAATACCCGTCGGAAAATGATGCAGGAGCAAAAGGGCCTGTCAGAGAAGTTCCCGACTGTGACGAGAACAAATCTGGAAAACTGGAAGGTGCTGAAAAAGACAAGCGACGGATATCTGGCGTCAAATGCCTTTGCATTACTGACCTCGGATCATTTTCCGTTTTCCAGGATTCAGTGTGCGGTATTTAAGGGAAGCGATCGTGCAGTGTTTCTGGACAAGAGGGAATATACGGGTCCGGTTTATGAACAGATAGACGAAGCAATAAACTTTGTCCTGCGCAACATACGCCTTGGAGCGAGGATTGAGGGAATACAGCGAAAGGAATCCTATGAGCTTCCGGTGGAGGCTATCCGGGAGATGATTGTAAACGCGCAGTGTCATCGCAATATGGCTGACGAATCCTGTGTGCAGGTTGCTATTTATGATGACCGTTTGGAAGTGACATCACCGGGAGGTCTTTATAATGGATTGACATTCGCAGAGGCCCTGCAGGGGCATTCTAAATTGAGAAACCGTGCCATTGCCAATGTTTTTAGTCAAATTGGTCTGATCGAAGCATGGGGAACAGGTCTTCAGAGGATACAGAATCTTGCCAGAGTCTATGGCCTGCCGGATGTAGAGTTTATTGAAATGCCGGAGACATTTCGGGTGAATCTTTATCGAAAACCATTATCAGCGGAGCAGCAGAAGGCGGATAATGAATCGGGGAATGTCGGAGATGTCGGAGAAAACATCGGAGATGTCGGAGAAAATATCAGTGATGTCGGAGAAAATATCAGTGATGTCGGAGAAAACATCGTGTATGTCGGAGAAAATGTCGGAGAAAACATCGTGGATGTCGGAGATGATGCCGGAGATGTTGGAGAAAACATCAGTGATGTCGGAGATAAGCCGGTGAATGACGGTGGGGTGAAGACAGTCATTTTGCATCTCGTCGCCGCCAACAACAGGGCCTCGGCTTCTGATATCGCCCAAATTATGTCTGTCACATCGCGTACAGTGGAAAGGTATATCAGGGAGCTTCGGGAGGAGGGCTTGCTTGTGCGCCACGGCTCTGCGCGCGGAGGCTATTGGGAAGTAAGAAGTAAATAGAATTGTGGAAAGTTTTAATTCCTTTATTTGGTGCATCGCATCAGTGAAAAGGAAAATTGTTCCAATGAGAGGAGATTTTTATGAATCAGATTCACAGGAAAGAGAGGCAGACAGCGTCAGGCCCCAAGCGGCTCATAGTTTTTCTGATTTCTCTGTTCGTGATCGCAGCGCTGCTTGTCTCGGCGGGATTATCCGCTGGAAATACTGATGCTTCGGCGAAGGCGGCTTCTGCCAGATTAAATAAGGCGAAGCAGACGATGCGGGTGGGGGATACCTTCAAATTAAAGCTGTTAAATAACCGGGAAAAGGTGAAATGGACCTCCGGCAATAAGCAGGTGGCGACGGTCTCTTCCAAAGGAAAGGTGAAGGCAAAAAAGCCAGGCACGGCTGTAATTTCCGCAAAGGTAAACAATCAGAAGTATCGGTGCACGGTCACGGTTTTGCCTGGCGAAACCGAAGAACTGGAAGAAGAGGGCGTCTATACAGGTAAGGATGAGGTTGCCTTGTACATACACACGTATCACAGGCTTCCGTCCAATTTTATCACAAAGGATCAGGCGAGAGCGCTGGGATGGAGCGGCGGTTCCCTGCATGGTTATGCGCCAGACAAGTGCATCGGGGGAGATGTGTTTTTCAACTATGAAGGGACATTGCCCAAAAAAGAAGGCCGGACGTATTATGAGTGCGACATCAATACGTTGGGGGCAGATTCACGGGGCGCGGAGCGGCTGGTGTATTCCAGTGACGGACTGATTTATTATACGAAAGATCATTACAATACCTTTGAATTGCTGTATGAATAAGTCATAGAGGATAGCGGGATGGAGATTACCTTGGATTTTCAAGACATTGAAAGCAGAGAAGAGCTGCACGCCTATTTACAGCGCAGGCTGCAGCTTCCCGATTACTATGGGAAAAATCTGGACGCCTTGCACGACTGCCTGTCCGAAAGGCAGGAGAGGTATTGTATGCGGGTGGAGCATTTAGACAGCTTGAGAGAACGGTTCGGGGATTATGCCGACAGTCTGATTCAGGTGTTTTGCGACAGCGGCAGCAGTGTTTCAATCAATTCATAAGAGAGGAGTTCCCTATGAATATTCGCATTGCCCTGCTCCAGCTCCTTCCGGGGAGCACGATAAAGGAGCAGCTTGAAATTGGAAAAAATGCCTGCGAAAAGGCGCGCGCCTTAGGCGCGGATATCGCCCTGTTCCCGGAAATGTGGAGCTGCGGCTATCGGATACCGCAGGACGCGGATGTTTTAAACGGTATGGCCGTTTCTGCGGAAAGCGAATTTGTACAGGCGTTTCGCAGACTGGCGAAGGAGCTTGGCATGGCCATCGGAATCACCTTCCTCGAGGAGCACAGCCCGAGGCCGCTGAACTCTGTGATTCTCTTTGACAGAAGCGGAGAGGAGGCGCTGCACTACTCCAAGGTGCACACCTGCGATTTTGACGAGGAAAAAATGCTGTCGGGGGGCGAGGACTTTTATGTGGCTGATCTGGACATCGGCAGGGGGACGGTGAGGGTCGGGGCCATGATATGCTTTGACCGGGAGTTCCCGGAAAGCGCTCGGATACTCATGCTAAAAGGGGCGGAGGTCATCCTTGCGCCCAATGCCTGCCCGATGGAAATCAACCGTCTGGCCGCCCTCAGAACCAGAGCCTATGAAAACATGCTGGCGGTTGCCACGTGCAATTATCCGGAGGGACAGCCGGACTGCAACGGGCATTCCACAGTTTTTGACGGGGTAGCGTGGCTGGAGGACGAGCCGGGGTCGCGGGATATGTGCGTGTTTGAAGCACCGGGGGAGGAGGGCGTTTACCTTGCCGGGGTTGATCTGGATTTGCTGCGGCGATACCGCGCGGGCGAGGTGATGGGAGATAACTACCGCCATCCCGAACGGTATGGTATTTTGGCTGCTGCTCGGGATTATACTCTTGAACGCAATTATTTGCCGCAATTTTCTTGAAAGCAGCAAGCGTTC
>CAZNQZ010000086.1:0-7771 GCA_964575245.1 uncultured Lachnobacterium sp.
CGGGAACAATCCCGAACCATACGCCGGAGCCTGCAGACGGGCAGCTGGACGGGGCGTTTGATCCGGGCAGGCCGGGGAATCCGTGCGCGGGCAAGGACTTTGATCCGGGCAAGCAGCGGGGAAAGGATCTTGCGGATACCGTATGGGATGTGTCCGGATATAATGAGGCGTTGGCACAGGCGGTTGCGTGGGCGGATGCGATGGAGGCGACAAACGCCGACTGGACGGTAAGGCGCATTGCGGACTCGGACGGATGGGAGCGCAAGTATGCCGTGGGTGATGCGGTGATCACGGTGTCGCTCATCGTCAGCCGGACAAACAGCCTTGACGGCGGGAGCGGCGCAAAGACAGAAATTTTCGGTTCACGGAAGCTGGGAACCGGGAATGATCTGTGTAAATACGGCGGACATACGACCATCCGCGCAACGGATGACGCCAAATCCGGCGGAGCCATGCTGCAGGGGACAAAGGAATACCTCGGGAGCGGCTGGACCTGGGATAAGGGAACATACGGGAAAGGGAGCGGTTATATCGAGGGTACGCACGGGCATGGCGACAACTGTCCGGGGGATGACTGGGACCACGACGGGGATGAGGAAACGGACCCGGTCTCCTGTTTAGCGGCAGGAGGCCCCGGCGTGCACCATGACTGCGGACAATTTATCCCCGGAGTTGACCGGACCCATGGAAAGTCATCTGCGAGCTACGTGATACGGGTGGAGTTTACCCACGGCGCGTTTGAGGGAAACAATTACGACGGCTCGGAGGACCTGTATGACGGCCTGTCCCCCGCCCGCGCGACAGGTATTTCCCAGATACCTGCCCATGCCTTATGCGGGCCCTGCTGCGAGCATGTCCTTCCGGCAATAGAGGATACATGGACGCAGACCGCGTACTTTGACACGGTTGCGATTACGGACATGCACGTATGGAAGCTGGAGAGCGGGTATGTGCAGGGCGTATCGGAAATTTTTGAAGGCAATGAGTATTACGAAAAACACGGGGAGGAGCTGCCCCTTGCAAACGAAATCTTTGATGCATGGGGCGATGCGGGGAGCGGCAGTTACTTTAATGACCGCTCCGGCTGGACGTCCCGGCTGGTTTCTGCCTTAAACTGGCAGGGCTGGCAGGCACAGGCGGCGGGGTATCAAAGCCTGGACCAGATGGATCCGGAATACCTTGCGGTGCGTGACCGCGTGTATGCCACGATCCAGCAGTCGGACCCGTCCATCTTCTACAACATAGCGGCAAAGAATCTGGAAGAATACAACGTCCCGTACAACACCAGCAGGACCGGGCGCCTGCGCTACAGCTTACAGACTGGACAGGATGACGACGTGTACTGGGAGGAATATACGAAAAGCGAGCTGACGGGGGCGAAGGAGCTGCACCGGAGCAATAAGTGCGACGGGCAGGATTCCACCATGATGCACTGCGGGGATGATAACGGAGCTACCGGGCCGAACCCGTCGCCGAACGGAGGAAAAGGGCATGTACACCCATGGTCAACCGGGTGCCTGTACAGCAATAACAAATATACCAACGGCGTGGATTATCATAAAAAGTACATGTATGAGGGGGAGAAGGAGGAGTATAACAGTAACCCGACGCATGTTGAGACGGCTCTGGGGCTGGGGCTTGCGGATACGGAGAAAAACAATGACGCGAAGGACCGCAGGACACAGGAGTGGAAACGGTTTGAGGCGCGCCGGAACATGGACGTGAGCGTGACGGTGATTTCAGACTTTCTGATCCTGCAGACCTCAAGCGGGGACCAGTCGCCGTTCTACTGGCAGTCCGAGAGTGATACGGTCAAGGCACAGGAGAACTTCGGCCAGATTGACATTGACCCGACGATGGACAATGGCGGCGGGTATTCGATGATGGTGATGAACAATCCGCTGCACATGAAGCAGGGGGCGGCGGTCAACGTCGGCTCCTACAACGGGAGGTATGACGAGCCGGAGGAGAAGTACACGGGCGACGGCTTTTATGACGGCTGCCCGGTGATCCCGACGGCGTTTGACGACGACGCGAAAAAATTCCCGAGGACAGCGGATGAGCTTGAGCCGTATGATGATTCCTGTCCGGACAAGTCGCTTTCCGTGCCGGGGGGCGGGCATCCGGTGAATGTGTCAAAGGATCAGAACATATCCTGTCCGGGGGCCTGCTTCAGCGGGTACGGGCAGCTGCGCCATGAGCGCGTGAGGGGGCTGGTACTGTCGGATAACTTTGTACAGAACCCGACGAATGTCAACGGGGAGTACACGACAGGACAGAGCTATGCGTTTTACCGTTCCATCATCCAGTGGTCGGACGGCACGGAGGCGGATGCGCGGCGTTATACGCCCAAGGACCGGAGGTCGGGCACGGAGGAAACCAGAGTTCGGTTCTGGAACGAGGCGGCTGCAGGGGACTATCCGGACCGTGAGTTTGGCGAGGGGATGCGTGAGTTTTTCCTTGCCGACCGCACGGATCCTCTGGATGCGCCGAGCACTGCCGCGCCCATGTACAGCACGGCCTATGAACGCATGACCTACACGGAATCGGGCTATTTGGAAGACAAAGGAACCGGAGACACGCGCTTTATCGAGGATGTGGCAGGGGAAACTGCCGGGGCGGTGCTTCCGGAGGATGAGGTTTCGTCCCGCTACATGGCGTATCTTGGATATCAGGGAATCACGGACGGATACAGCTACGGGATTTTGAGGGAATCCGTCTATGACCGCGGGCAGATAAAGAAGAAGTGCAATGACATTGTGGTCTATGACCCGATTTCCGTGAAATACTGTAAGGTACTGCGGAAGGCGAAACATATCGTAAACGAAAACATTGCGGCGCGCTACCCGACGGACACGGAGAGGAGCTGGCTGTATCCGGAGGATATGGACCAGAGGCTTTCGGATGACTACGAGGGAGCGGAGGACATGGTGGAAAAGCCGGAGCTCGACGAGCGCTGTCCGGGGGTTCCGGGAAAATGTGCATTCCGTAAGCTGGTATGCAAGTACGATCAGGAAATCGTCCGCGGAAAGTTTACAATGAATGATTTTGAGCGGTTTTACGGCGGTGACGGATCAAGCTATGATGATTTGTGGTATTCGTATTATATCAAAAGCTCCATCACAAACGACAGCGGGGTAAACCCCATGATCAGTCTGGACGGGAGCGGATTTGCGCTCACCGGAGGAGAAGACAAGGCGGTTCGTGCAGCGGGGCGGGCATCGCTTATGGTTCCGTTTGCGAAGCTTTCCATCGACCCGTCCAACACGTCGGAGCGGGCGCTGGTCATGGCGGACATTACGATCGACTGCAGCACGAGGATGCCGATATTTTCTACGGACCATACACGCCTGTTTTATGACGGCGGATATCTGTGGGTGGAGACGGATGACGGCGCAAGATACCGGAGCACGAAGCGGATCTGGGCCGGGACGGCCAACACGATCGGACTGGAGCTCTGTTTCGGCGACCTGGCCGCATTCCGTGTTTATGTGGATCCGGCATGTTCCGGACAGATTGCGGACGCGGGGGCAAGGAGCGGATATGCGTGGAGCTTTACGCGGACACAGGCGCCCTCAATGTATGATGAGGAAGTGTGCGGCGCGGATTTTTATCTGGGCAACCGTGACGACAGGGAATATAATGTGTACCTGACGGCGGATAATCTCTCCGTGATAAGGCTTGGAGGAACCAGACATCACACGGCGGCCTGCTATGAGACGGTGAAGCGCTGCCCGACGGTGCTGCAGGATCTGTATAACGGGCTTCGTGACGGGAAAGAGGATATTGACTGGTATGGTTATGAGAATGACGGCAGTTATCTTGTTTCCACGACCAGCGTTTCCCACGATCATAAGGACAGCTGCCTCGACAGCAAGGGAGCTGGCTTTACCATTGCTTACGAGGAGGGGAAAACAGACTGCACGTCACTGGAGAAGATGACCGGGACGGTTTTGTGGGATAAGATCGTAAGGAAATTCAAGCTGAATATGTAGGACGGGGTCTATACGCTTGGGACGACAGGCGGGTCAGACCGTGTGAGAAATTATGGATATACGGGAACCATCCAGAGTGTGACGCTGGAACCTGGAACCTATATGCTGGAGGCGTGGGGCGCGTCCGGAAACGGCGGGGCGGGAGGCGGCTACGGCAGGGGAACCATCCGGCTGGACCGTGCAACGACGCTCTATATCGGCGCAGGCTCTGCGGGGAGTAAAAACGGGGGAGCAGTTCCTCCCGGAACGGTTTATTCCGGATTTGAGGGAAGTGAGGAAAAACCATACTGCTGGTATCAGACGGATCAAAGCTGTAATTACAGAGGGTGTTATCTGTACGGAAACAGTGAAACCGTACAGCCGTCCGACCATCCCGGGTGTATGGGCTGGGTAAGAAAGCCGGAGTATGATTATACTCCCGGCGGTTATAACGGAGGAGGCGGCGGTGGCGGGGCATCGCATATTGCAGCGGCCCCCGGCCTGTTGAGCTCGCTTTCCGGAAACCGTGGAAGTGTCCTGCTGGTAGCCGGAGGCGGCGGCGGGGAAGGCGGGACAGATACTGGAACGAAAAGCGGAACGACCTGCTTTACAGACCGGAGCGGGGATACCGCATACGAGTTTACCGCGGGAGCGGACGGGGAGGTAATATTTTATTCCACCTCATTTACTGCGGACCCGTGGGGATATATCTATGTAAACGGGGACATGGCGGCTTCCGATGACGACAGCGGGAGCCAGTTCGGGAGTCTGAATTTTTACTGCAGCGCACAGGTGCGCGCCGGGGACAGGGTACGGCTTGTCACGGGCGCATACCGTGCGGAAGGCGCCTGTAACTGGACCTGTACCTATCCGGCGGAAATAAGAACCGGAGCAGGAGGAACCGGAGGCGGGGCAAATATGTCCGGAGGAAACGGCTCCGGGAGAGGCGGAACCCTGACGGGCGGTTATGCCTTCGGCCAGGGCGGCCCGGCGGGAGGCGGCGGCTATTACGGCGGGACGAACGGCGGAGGCGGCAGCGGTTATGCAGACCGTGCAAGGCTTACGGACATTGCGGGAGAAAGCGGGATCAATCATGGCAGCGGTCATGTGAGGATCACGGAGATCAGCTGTGTGGATAAGGAAGAGCTGTTTGCCTTCATAAAATCGAACAGGGATCTGATTCCGGATTACGTGACAACGGCGAACCGGAGCATCGTCAATCCGATCTGGAGCTGCAGATGCAGATATGATAATGAGCATGTCTGCACGGATGAATGCTTTGTGCAGGAATTGAGCTGCACGGAGCCGCATCATGACGGCGGGCATTACGATTTCAGCAGCTCAGTATGTTATGAAGCCTGTGGGAACGATGAAAACCATAAGCAGCATGAGGCAGAGGACCCGGATCACAGTGATGAAACCGTCCGGGCAGATGATTTTGTCCTGCTGGATAATTACTTCGACGTCTATTTCCCGAACCTCGGGGAGTATTATGAAACCGACCAGTACGGAATCCTTGACACCTCCTCAGTAAGAGGAAAAGGGTATGGAATGCCGTACACTTACCGGAAGGACCCGTATTCCGTAGAAGCGAGCTATATCCATGGCAGGGACTATACGGATTATGTGTACCGGTACGGGCATTACAGCGGAACGGATGCCATGCACAGCTGCAGCGGCTGGGCTGCGTATGCAGGCAGCCCGGATGTGCGGGAAGGCTACCACTACCTCAATCAGGAGGATGCGGCCCATAAGGGGCGTGACTCCATCATGCACATGGACACAACGGAATGGACGAGGGAGAAATGGGTCAAGTTCCCATATATCACCTTGTATAACAGGAATGGGGTATGGGAGGAACATGCGGCGGACGAATGGTATCAGATTGAGATCTTTGACAACGACGGAGAAGTATTGGACACATATCATTTCTACTGCCCGCTGCTCAATGATGAGATGGGGAATGCGCAGATCCAGTATGCGGTGGAATCCATCAACCATCCGTTTGATCCCGAAATCCATGCCTACCCGGAGTATGCGGATGAGGAAATTGACATGAGGGCGCTGGAGGAGGAGTTCCGTGCAGGGATACAGGCGCTGGAGGACATTACGCTGGAGGCGGATCAGGAAATCCCGGAATCCGTGGCGGAATGGCTGGGCCGCAAGCCCCTGACCATCACGGATGTCCTGATGTATCTGTATTATGCGCGGCACTGGGATGCGCAGAAGATGACGCTGCTTGAGCGGTATGAGGACTATGTATCTGAAGGGAAAATGACGCAGGCATATCTGGCGGAAGAGAACTGGCCGGTTTACGGAACCCCTTCGCGGGCGTGGCCGCTGGAGCGTGACTGGGACGTTGCCGTCTGCGGACCGGCGGATAACTCCAATATCATGAATGACACGCGGTATGGGTATCTGAACGGGAAGAAATACGGGGCATGGCAGGATGTCTGGAATGACAGTTATATCGACGTCATCGGGCATATCGGAAACCTTGTCATTGACGACACGGACGACCTGCGGTTCTGCAACTTCTTCAAGGTATCGACGAGGGGATGGCTGATTGACGGGCTGGTGAGCCGTGTGGATCAGTCAAAACAGAACCGGTATCTGTCATGGTGGAGGAATCCGGGGAGAAGGAGTTCCGCGAGCATACCAGGAAATGACATCCGCTGTGAAGCCGTGAGTCCGCTGAACGAATGGTACAATACCTACCATACGCAGGAGTGGACGAATATTACAGGGAAAACCATAGCCGAAACGGACGGCATCCCGGTACATGCAGCGCGCAACAACCTCAACGCGCTGAAAAATTACCAGAATGAGTTAAGGCTTGGGTATGACGTACTGTGGGACATCAGCTCCATCGGAAACTATGAGATGGGGGCGCTGCAGGTGCTGCCGTATTATTATGCATTAAACACAACGACCGGGGAGCTGGTGCCGGTGGACGTCTATATCGACAGCGGGGAGCAGATCCGCCCGATCAATTATTTCGGGCTGCTGGACGAGTACGCTTCTGCCGGAAACCGGACGAAATATGCCGGAGTATCCGCGATAAGCACAGCGGAGAAGAACAAGCTGATGGAGTCGCTTTACAACTATAATATGCATCTGGACTGGAAGCATGAGGCCGCGGGGGAGAATAACCGCAGGAATTACTTTGCGCGGGAGAAATCCATCACGGAGGCGCTTGCGAAGGAAAAGATGTTCGGGGCCTATGCGTATGACACGGACGGGACTCCGGTAACGGTTCCCATAGATGTCGTTGACATTGACGACGAGGGGACTGCAAAAGTGCAACAGGTGGAAACCCAGCTGATATACGGTCTGACGATCCCGTTCGGCGGCGAGTTTGTGCTTGGCAACAGCCAGCTGATCCGTTTAAACTGCAGGCCGGATAAGGATGAGCTGGACGGGGGCCGGGCAAGGACGTTTATCGGGACATCCAAGGTGACGGCGCTGCATGAGGATATCAATCTGGACGATGAAACAAACTTAAACGGCAGCGATCCGCTGTTGTACGCAAGGCACGGGCAGAGGTGGCATCTGACGCTGGGGCTCCCGTCAAGCGCCCAGTTTGTGGCATACCGGAACGGGGTGCGCATCCAGCCGAACCAGCTGATTGAAAAGGACGGGGAGCTGATCTATGCGGTCGAAGAGTTCAAGGCGGACGCCAGGGGGAACTGCGGCTGGGTGATCCTGATGACTGCCGACATCAAGGTCATGGGATCGGTCTATAACCTGCAGTACAGCCAGGGGAGTGATAACGGCATGTACGAAGCGCAGAACGG
>CAZNQZ010000087.1:0-3883 GCA_964575245.1 uncultured Lachnobacterium sp.
GGGAGGTTGAGAGTTCGAGTCTCTCTCTCGCTACGCAAAAGCGCTGATATTTCAGCGCTTTTTAGCTTTACTCCGGACTTACGAAGACTCCGATGCCGGGGGGATAGCAGGTAAAGACCGCAAAGCATACGGCAGTAAACACCACCAGTATTTTCCACAGAAATTCCTGGGACTGCCGACGGCAGGAAAGGGTCAGACGGTATGCCAGAATAAAGGCCAGTACCGTGCTGACGAAAAAGGTGGCTACGTCCAGGATCGGATAATTTTTTCCGAGGACGCCCGAATAGGTATAAAAGAGGACGGGGATCAGCGCGGTTCCGGTCAGCGTGGCGCACAGCAGAGCCGAAGTGATGCAGGGATAGGCGGCCTTGAATTTCCGGTTCATAAAGATCCCGTAGACAAGCATCGGGAAAAACAAGAGCTTCATGTGTTCCCAGATGGATTCGTTCACGGGACAGAAGAGGCCGAGCACAAGGCTGTTGCCAGACCAGTCGTAGACAAAGTGCAGGACGCAGCCGGTGATGATTACAAAAATGATTCCGATGACGGTGTATTTTTTCAGCTTTTTCATATTCATATTTTATGGGGAGCACGGAAAAAATATGCGAGCAGAATACAGAAGGGAGAGCGCAAATGCTGAGACCGAAGATCGGGCTGGACTGGGACGATGTCACGGCCCCCTTTAACAGCGTAGCCGTTGCGCTGGCGAACGAAAAGTATCATTACGATCCCCCGCTTTCGATGGAGGAAATTGATTCCTGGGCAAACACGGGGCGCACCTCGGTTATCCGGGAATTTTACCGCGAGGAGGCGCTCTATCAGCGCCAGCAGGTGCCGGAGCGGAACAAGAAGGCGGTGCGCAGGCTGATGGAACTTGCGGACGTGTACTTTATCACAGCCGTGTACCCGCAGTTTATGGGCATCCGGGCAAAGCAGATTCTGGATGCTTTTCCGGATTTCCCGCCGGAGAATATCATTCTGGGGAATGCCAAAAATCTGGTGCAGTTTGACATCATACTTGACGACGCGATTCACAATGTGCTGGAGACCCCGGCGACCTACCCGGTGCTGATGCGCAAGCCCTGGAACTGGAAGATGACGGGTCTTTTGTCGGTCAATAATCTGACGGAGTTTGTCTCTCTGGTCAAGCAGATTATCCACGCCTCCCAGACCAAGAGCAACAGGATTGAAATCCCCTGCGTGCTGGCGCTGGTGGGGCCCTCCGGCTCGGGAAAGACGGATATCGCGGACAGGCTCTGCGCGGACAGCCGTTTTGTCAATCCCAGAACCTACTGCACAAAGGTGAGCAGCAAGCACCGGTATCTTTCGGAGGAGGAATTCGACCGCCAGAATTTCTTTGAGAAGACCATGTACGCCGGGGTGAAGTACGGCACGAAGAAGGAGGACATTCAGGACGTGCTGGACGAGGAGCAGTGTGCGGTGATGCCGTTGGACATGTGCGGGGCGATCGCCATGAAGAGGCATTTTCCGACGGCAATCGTCTATGTCGCCCGGGATAAGGAGCACCTGATCCGGGATATTATAGAGGAGGATTTTCCGGTGGAGGAGAAGACCCTGCGGATTCTCTCCATCGACGCGGAGAAGCGCAACCGCGAAATCTGCGATTATGTGGTGGACAACACGCAGGGGGAAGGAGCCAGGAGCCTTCTCGCCATGATCGGGCAGGTCTGACCGCTGCCTGTCTTGTATCGAGAAAAAAACAGCCGGGCCATTGAATTCGGCAAAAAATAAGTATAGAATAACCATGAGTATAAAAAGATAGATCGATAAAGGAGAGTGTGGATATGAGTACGTATGGCTTTGGTCAGTTGATTGACATTCTGAAGAAAAGCCCAAAGAAAATTGTATTTACGGAAGGAGCTGATCCGCGTATCTTAGAGGCGGCGTCCCGTCTGCTTGCCAGCAACTTTTTAAAACCGGTTCTGGTCGGCGAGGAGGAGGAGATCTATACATCCGCGGAGGAGAGCGGCTTTAATATCCGCGGGGCGGAGATCATGAATCCCGGAAGCTTTGACCGGATGGATGAGATGATCGAGCTGTACTGCGAGCTCAGGAAGAGCAAGGGGGTCACCCCGGAGCAGGCGCGGGGAACGCTTCATCACTACAATTATTTCGGCACCATGCTTGTGAAGATGGGCGTTGCGGACGCGCTGCTGGGCGGAGCGACCTACTCCACGGCAGACACGGTGCGCCCGGCGCTGCAGCTCATCAAGACGAAGCCGGGGAGCTCCATCGTTTCCTCCTGCTTTATTCTGGTACGCCCGTCCGCGACCGGTGAGAACGAGGTGCTGGCCATGAGCGACTGTGCGATCAATATCCATCCCACGGAGGATGAGCTGGTGGAGATCGCCGGGGAGGCGGCGGCCTGCGCGCGGATTTTCGGCGTGGACCCGAGGGTTGCATTTTTGAGCTATTCCACACTTGGCTCCGGCAAGGGGGAGGATGTGGATAAAATGCGGAATGCCGCATACAAGACAAAGCTGAAATTTCCGGAGCTTCCGGTGGAGGGAGAGCTGCAGTTTGACGCGGCGGTATCCCCGCGCGTCGCGCGCACCAAGTGCCCGCAGTCGCAGGTGGCGGGACATGCCAACACCTTTATTTTCCCGGATATCAGCTCGGGAAATATCGGCTACAAGATTGCGCAGCGCCTTGGAAATTTTGATGCCTACGGCCCGATCCTTCTGGGACTGAACGCGCCGATCAACGACCTGTCCCGCGGCTGCAACGCCTCCGAGGTCTACTCGATGGCGATTATCACGGCGGCTCTGGCATAAACTGTTTGTTTCATACGAGATCGATTACGGGACACAGCCATACTGTGTCCTGCTTTTCTCTGCGCAGGCCCGCAAAAGGAAAATTTCCGGCAATGCCAGCGCGGGCTTATTTTGGTTGGGAGGGTATATCAATGCGTGTGGGAATGGGATATGACGTTCATCGGCTGGAGGCGGGCAGAGAGCTGGTTCTCGGCGGGGTGAAAATTGATTATAAGCTGGGGCTTCTGGGGCATTCGGATGCGGATGTGCTGGTGCACGCGGTGATGGACGCGCTTTTGGGCGCGGCGGCCCTCGGGGATATCGGGCGGCATTTTCCGGATACGGAGCCGGAGTATCAGGGCATCTCCAGCATGAAGCTGCTGGCGCGCGTGCGGGAAATGGTCGCGGAGGCAGGGTATGTACTGGAAAACCTGGACGCTACCGTGATAGCCCAGAAGCCGAAGCTTGCCCCGTATATTCAGGAGATGGAGAGGAACATCGCGGAGACGCTGGGCGTGGCAGCAGACCAGGTCAATGTCAAGGCGACGACCGAGGAGGGGCTGGGCTTTACCGGGCGGGAGGAGGGAATCGCCGCAAGCGCCGTCTGTCTTCTGACCGGGCTCTATGAGGCGAGCGTCTCTGTCGGAGGCTGCTGTCATGCTGACTCTTCCGGCTGTTGCGCGCACCGGTGACAGATTTCAGATTTGCGCATAGAATGATTTTGAAGCTAAAATTTTACAAATAAGGAGGAGAAGGCTATGCCCGGCATGATTGAAGAACGAATTGGCGGCATTGTGGACGATATTGTGGCGGACTACAAAAGACAGCGCGTGATCGACCGCGCCGACATCTACAACCAGCCGGATAAGACGGAGATCATCAATATCTTAAAGAACCTGCTCTGCATCGTGTATCCGGGATTTTTCCGGGATAAGAGCCATAAAATATACAGCATTGAGCACACGATCTCCACGCTGATCGAGGATGTGATGTTTCATCTGAACAAGCAGATCATCGTCGTGATGCGCCACATGGGGCGGTTTGACGGGGATGAGCGTGCGCTGGCGGAGTTTGCGGAGCGGGCGTCCGTGGAATTTTTGAGCAGGATT
>CAZNQZ010000087.1:3893-7741 GCA_964575245.1 uncultured Lachnobacterium sp.
GGGTGCGGGAGTATCTGGACACGGATCTGGAGGCGGCCTATGAGGGCGACCCGGCGGCGAAGAGCCGGGATGAGATCATCTATGCCTACCCCGGGCTTTTCGCCGTCACTATCTTTCGGCTGGCACACGAGCTGTTTCTGCTGGATGTGCCGCTGATTCCGAGAATGATGACCGAGTACGCCCACGGCAGGACCGGAATCGACATTCATCCGGGAGCCACCATCGGAAAATACTTTTTTATTGACCACGGAACCGGGATTGTGGTCGGAGAGACAACTGTGATCGGGGAGCATGTCAAGCTCTATCAGGGCGTCACACTGGGGGCGCTCTCCACCAGAGGAGGGCAGGATCTCCGAGGGAAGAAGCGGCACCCGACGATAGGGGACAATGTGACGATCTACTCCGGAGCGTCCATTCTGGGCGGAGACACAGTGATTGAGGAGGGGGCGACCATCGGCGGTAACGCGTTTATCACGTGCTCCATCCGCAGGGGGATGAAGGTCAGCGTCAAGAACCCGGAGCTGGTCTATCTCAGGGAGGAAGAGGTGCTGTAGCTGTACCCTTATGGAAAGGAAAGATACCATGGAGAATCAATTTCGTTTTTACAATACACTGACGCGGGAGATAGAGACCGTGATCCCTCATGAGGAGGGGAAAATCGCGATGTACACCTGCGGCCCAACGGTCTATCACTTTGCGCATATCGGCAATCTGCGCAGCTATATCATGGAGGATGTGCTGGAGAAGGCCCTGCGCTATGTGGGCTACGACGTGAAGCGCGTCATGAATATCACGGACGTGGGGCACCTCTCCTCCGATGCGGACACCGGAGAGGATAAGATGCTAAAGGGCGCAAAGCGGGAGAACAAGACCGTCATGGAGGTGGCGCGGTTCTACACGGACGCGTTCTTTGAGGACTGCAGGCGGCTGAATATCAAGCGGCCTGACGTGGTGGAGCCGGCGACCAACTGTATTCAGGAGTTTATTCACATGATATCGGTTCTCCTCGAGAAGGGTTATGCCTATGAGGCGGGCGGAAATGTGTACTTCGACACCGGAAAGCTTTCGGACTATTTTGTGTTTTCCTCCGCCGTTGAGAAGGAGCAGCTGCAGGTCGGCGTGCGCGACGACGTGGAGGAGGATAGCAACAAGAGAAACAAAAATGATTTTGTGCTCTGGTTTACCAAATCCAAATTTGAGAATCAGGCGCTAAAGTGGGAGAGCCCATGGGGCGTGGGCTATCCGGGATGGCATATCGAGTGTTCCTGCATCGGGATCAAGCACCTCGGCGAGTACATGGATATCCACTGCGGCGGAGTGGACAATATTTTTCCGCATCACACGAACGAGATCGCGCAGTCTGAGTCCTACCTCGGCCATAAGTGGTGCCCCTACTGGTTCCATGTGAACCATCTGAATGACCAGAGCGGCAAGATGAGCAAATCCAGCGGGGAGTTTCTCACGCTGTCCCTGCTCGGCGAAAAGGGCTATGACCCGCTGGCTTACCGCCTGTTCTGTCTGCAGTCGCACTACCGCAAGCCGCTGGTGTTCTCCTATGAGAATCTGGACAATGTGGCTACGGCTTATGAGAAGCTGGTGAAAAAAATTGCTGCGCTCCGTGATGAGGGGGAGGTGGACGATGTCTGCTTTGACGCGTACCGCGAGCGGTTTGCGGAGGCGCTATGCGGCGATTTGAATACTTCTATGGCGATAACGGTTGTCTACGACGTCGTAAAAGCCGATATGAATGATAAGACAAAGCTTGCGCTTCTGCAGGATTTTGACCGGGTGCTCTCGCTGAATCTTGTGACTGCGGGCGGGCGCGCTCAAAAGGCCGGCAGCGGGAATGACAGTGAGCTCGCAGCCTTCGTTGAGGCAAAGCTTGCAGAGCGCCAGGAGGCGAAACGGGCAAAGGATTTTGCCCGTGCGGACGCAATCCGCGGGGAGCTCGCCGAAAAGGGCGTAAGCATCCGTGACACCCGTGAGGGGACCGTGTGGGAGCTGTCATGACAGAGAAGGGCATAAATTCCTACATCAGGGAAAAGTTTTGTGTGCCGGACGTGGATATCCGCACCTACTCACCGCTGGCGCTGGCCTATATCGGGGACGGGGTGTTTGACCTTATTATCCGATCCGTGGTTGTGGGAAGGGGAAATACGAGGCCGAACCGTCTGCACCAGAGGACGAGTCAGGTAGTGAAAGCGCACACGCAGGCGGAAATGATCCGCTATCTATTGCCGATGCTCGACGAGGAGGAGACGGATATCTACCGCAGAGGGCGCAACGCAAATTCACCTACCATGGCAAAAAACGCCACAGTGGCGGATTACCGTCAGGCCACCGGGCTTGAGGCACTGGTCGGATATCTGTATCTGACGGACCGCTTTGAACGGCTGACGGATCTGGTCAAGCTGGCCGTTGACGGGCTCGCGTTGGAATTATAATACAGTGAGGTGTACACATGGAGTACGAGGAGAATCGGATCGAGGGGCGCAACGCCGTGCTTGAGGCGTTCCGCTCCGGGAGAACGGTTGATAAACTGTATGTTTTGGACGGCTGTCAGGATGGTCCGGTCAGAACGATTGTCAGGGAAGCGGGTAAACACGACACGCTGATCAGTTATGTGAAAAAGGAACGTCTCGACCAGATGTCCGAGACCGGAAGGCATCAGGGAGTGATTGCCGTCTGCGCGGCCTATGCCTACGCCGCGGTGGAGGATCTTCTGGAGGCGGCCAGATCCAGGGGAGAGGACCCTTTTCTCTTCCTGCTGGACGGCATAGAGGACCCTCACAATCTGGGGGCGATCATACGCACCGCAAATCAGGTGGGCGCTCACGGCGTCATCATTCCAAAGCACCGTGCGGTAGGCCTGACCGCTGCCGTGGCGAGAACCTCCGCGGGGGCTCTCAATTATACGCCGGTGGCGAAGGTGACCAACTTAAGTCAGACAATGATGGAGCTCAAGAAACAGGGCATTTGGTTTGCCTGTGCCGATATGGACGGTTCGGTGATGTATGAGGTGAATCTGACGGGACCTCTCGGCCTGGTGATCGGGGCGGAGGGGGACGGTGTGAGCCCTCTGGTCAAAAAAAACTGTGACATGACCGCGGCCATCCCGATGCGCGGGGACATTGATTCTCTGAATGCGTCGGTTGCTGCGGGGGTGCTGGCTTACGAGGTGCTCAGGCAGAGATTAAAAAAAGGCTAAAAACAGGTGGACAATGAGCGAAAAGGGCGATAAGATACAGTTAGAGGCATGTTCGGATGAAGAGCTGGTGCGTCTGATCCGCAGCGGGCATACAGAGGGGATGGATTTTCTTCTGGAGAAATACAAACCGCTGGTGCGCAAAAAGACCAACGCTATGTACCTGATCGGCGGGGAGACCGAGGATCTGATTCAGGAGGGCATGATCGGGCTGTTCAAGGCGATCCGCGATTACCGCGAGGATGCGGATACAAGCTTTTCTCATTTTGCCCAGCTCTGTGTCAGCCGTCAGCTCTACTCGGCGCTTGAGGCGTCCAACCGCGATAAGCACAAGCCGCTCAATTCCTATGTCTCTCTCTCGGAGCCGGAGGGCGGTGTCGGCGAGGAGCTGCAGGAGGTGTGGCTTGGGCGGGCGAAAAGCCCGGAGCAGCAGGTGATTGAGCGGGAATTGTGGGCTGATTTTAAAAAAAGATTAACTGGTAATTTAAGTAAGATGGAAAATCAGGTGCTGATTTTGTATCTGAAAGGGTATAATTATATACAGATTGCGAAGCTGCTTGACAAGAGTGAAAAGTCGATTGACAATGCGCTGCAGAGAATTCGGCAGAAGGTCCGGCAGATGAAGTACGAGTAGGAAATGCAC
>CAZNQZ010000088.1:0-7708 GCA_964575245.1 uncultured Lachnobacterium sp.
CTTTTTCCAATGTTTGTAATAAAATTTGAATACCAAGGGGTAAAACGAGAGCACACACATCAAAAGGGGCAGAAGATGAGGGAATTGGCAGAGCTGCGCGGTGAGATCGACGAGATTGACAAAAGGATTACAGAGCTGTATGAGGACCGGATGCGGCTCGCCGCGGAGGTGGCGGAGTACAAGATAAGCACTGGCCGGCCAGTGCTGGACCGGGCGAGGGAGCTGGATAAGCTGGATGCGCTCGAGCGGCTTGCCGACAGTGATTTCATGCGGCACGGCATCCGCGAGCTGTTCGAGCAGATCATGGCCATGAGCCGCAAAAAGCAGTATCAGCTTTTGACGGAGCACGGGATGCTGCCGGAGCAGAGCTTCATGGGGGTGGACTGTCTGGAGAGGGAGCATGTGCGCGTCGTATTTCAGGGCGTGGAGGGCGCGTACAGCCAGCAGGCGATGAACGCTTTTTTCGGGGAAGGCTGTGACAGCTTCCATGTGGAGACGTGGAGGGATGCGATGGACGCGATCGCGGACGGTCTTGCCGACTACGCGGTGCTTCCGATTCAGAACTCCTCGGCGGGGATTGTGCCGGAGAGCTATGATCTTTTGGTGGAGTACGACAATTATATCGTGGGGGAGCAGATTTTGCGGATCGACCATGCGCTGCTCGCCCTGCAGGAGGCCGGGCCGGGCGACATCACAAGCATTTTCTCCCACCCGCAGGCGCTCATGCAGTGCAGCGCATACTTAGATGGCCGCAGGGAGGCCGAAAAAATCAGTGTGAGGAATACGGCGGAAGCGGCGAAAAAGGTCAGGGATGACGCGGATATCCACCAGGCGGCAATTGCCAGCGCGCTCACAGCAGAGATTTATGGTCTTAAGGTCTTAGAGCACGCCATCCAGAACAACCGGAACAATTCCACGCGCTTTATCATCGTCTCGGGAAAAAAGCAGTACCGGAAGACGGCGGGAAACATCAGCATCTGCTTTGAGATCCCGCACGAGAGCGGCTCACTCTACCATGTGCTCTCGCACTTTATCTACAACGGGCTCAACATGACAAATATTCAATCCCGCCCGATTCCGGAGCGCAACTGGGAGTACCGGTTCTTTATTGATTTTGAAGGGCGGCTGACGGACCACGCGGTCACAAATGCGCTGCGGGGCCTCGAGGAGGAGACAAATTTTCTTAAAATTCTGGGAACATATTAATACGGGGGGATTTTATGGCGGCACATTCCTATGCGGCGATCTACATCGGAACCTACGATGTAAGCCTAAAGGTATTTGAATTTTCGGGAAAAAAGCATCTGCGGGAGGTGGATCACGTCCGCTGCCGGATGGATCTGGGGCGCGATGTGTTTGTGAACGGGAGCATCGGCTATGAGCTTGTGGAGCTTCTCTGCGACAAGCTTGCGGTGTTTAAGCGGATTGCGGAGGGCTATCGGGTGCAGCACTGCGAGGCCTATGCGTCGGACATCTTCCTGCAGATGACGAACCGTCTGTTTCTTCTGGATCAGATTCTGCTGCGCACCGGCCTTACGGTAAAGGTGCTGAGCAACTCGGAGCACCGTTTTATCAGTTATGAGGCAGTGGCGGGGCACGAGGTGTTCGAGAGCATGATCCGGACGAGGGCGGCGGTGCTGGATGTGGGCGGCAGCAGTCTGCAGATCACGCTGTTTGAGGAGGGACGTCTGGTCACCACCCAGCACATTGAGGCGGGGACGATGAAGCTGCGCAGCCTGCTCGGGGACCGCGGGCATTCCTTAAAGCTCTATGAGAAGCAGATTGAGGAGTACATCAATAAAAAGCTCGAGGGATTCCGCGCGATGTACATGTCCGGAGAGATTGATTATGTGATATTAATCAGCGATTACGGGACGGAGCTGATCAAAAAGATCGAGAAAAACGGCGCGAACGACAAGCTGGTACGGTCCGAGAAATTCATCAGATTTATCGACAAGCTGCAGAAAAATACTCTGGAGGAGATCACAGGGGAGCTGAATCTTCCCAATGAGCGGGAGCCGCTGATCGTTCCGTCCATCATGGTATTTCGGACGCTGGTGGAGAACATTGCGCCCAAGGAGGTGTGGGTGCCCGGCTACGGCATTCAGGAGGGCATGGCATACGACTATGCATATCGCAATAAGCTGTTAAAGTGCGCACATGACTTTGACTCGGATGTCATATCCGCCGCACTGTCCATGTCCGAACACTACAAGAGCTACAGCCCGCACATCGGCGCGCTGCGCAGTCTCTCGACGAAGCTCTATGACACCCTTGGGAAGGTGCACGGGCTCGGAAAGAGACAGCGGCTGCTGTTGGAGGTCGCGACGATATTGCACGACTGCGGCAAGTTCGTCTCCATGAGCGGCAGCGCGGAGAGCGCGTACCAGATTATTCTGTCCTCCGAGCTGATCGGGCTGACCCATCTGGAGCGGGAGATTGTGGCGTTGACTGTCCTTTACAATTCCCGGCCTCTCGCCGCTTATGAGGAACTCTCCGACCGGCTGGACGAGGATTCCTACCTGACCGTTGCCAAGCTGTCCGCGATCCTGCGCGTGGCGAACGCGCTGGATCAGAGCCACAAGCAGAAATTTAAAAATATTCGCATTGCCGTCAGGGATCGTGAGCTGGTGATTACGGTGGAGGCGTTTGAGGACATCTCGCTGGAGCAGGCGCTCTTTGACGCAAAGACCCGGTATTTTGAGAATGTGTTCAGCATCAAGCCGCTCTTAAAGCAGAAAAAAACTTACTCGGTGTGATTGTGGAGGTTTTTATGGATACAAAGATTGATTTTACAAGCCCGGAATATTATGAGAATCGGGAGCTGAGCTGGATCAGGTTCGACGAGCGCGTGCTTTCCGAGGCCAGGGATAAGTCGATCCCTCTGTTGGAGCGCCTCAAGTTTGTCAGCATCACCTCCTCGAATCTGGATGAGTTTTTTATGGTGAGGGTTGCATCCCTGAAGGATATGGTGCACGCGAATTACAAGAAGCGGGATATCGCCGGAATGACGGCTGCCGAACAGCTGGCGGCCATAGGCAGCGCGACAAGAAAGCTGGTGGACACGCAGTACAGCACCTACATGCGATCGCTTCTCCCGCTTCTGGAGAAGGAGGGAATCCGCATTATCGATGCCCATGAGGAACTGGACGAAGAGCAGGGGGAGTTCGTGGACCGGTACTTCATGGACTGCGTATACCCGGTGCTCACGCCGATGGCGGTGGACGTATCGCGCCCATTTCCGCTGATTCGGAACAAGACCTTAAATATCGCGGCCCTGCTGGGCAGCAGGCACTCCGACGAGGAGCCGATGTTTGCTACCGTGCAGGTGCCGTCCGTGCTGCCGCGGATCGTGCAGATTCCGGGCGGGGAGGGGGTTGCCTATATTCTGCTGGAGCAGATCATTGAGCGCAATATCGGGGTTCTCTTCTCCAACTACAAGGTTTTGTGCGCGCATCCCTACCGCGTCATGCGCAACGCTGACCTCACCATCGACGAGGACGAGGCCTCGGATCTCTTGAAGGAGATTCAGAACAAGCTGAAGATGCGCCAGTGGGGCGAGGTCATCCGTCTGGAGATCGAGCAAAAGGCGGACAAAAAGCTGCTGAAATTTTTGAAGTCGGAGCTCAAGGTGGCGGAGGAGGATATTTTTCCGATTGAGGGGCCGATCGATCTGACCTTCCTGATGAAGGTCTGCGGGATCGAGGGCTTTGACCATCTGCGCAGCAAGCCCTACAAGCCGCAGCCGGTGCCGGAGATTGAGCCGGGGAGCTGCATCTTTGACGCGATTCGGAAGGGGGATATTCTGCTCCATCACCCCTATGAGACCTTCGACCCGGTGGTGGATTTCATTCGGCAGGCGTCGCGGGACCCGGAGGTGCTGGCGATCAAGCAGACGCTGTACCGCGTGAGCGGGAACTCCCCGATTATTGCAAGTCTCGCGCAGGCCGCGGAGAACGGCAAGCAGGTGACGGTGCTTGTGGAGCTCAAGGCCCGCTTTGACGAGGAGCACAATATTTTATGGGCGAAAAAACTGGAGCAGGCGGGCTGCCATGTCATCTACGGTCTGGTGGGCTTGAAGACCCACAGCAAAATTGCGCTGGTGGTGCGCAGGGAGGAGGACGGCATCCGGCGCTATGTGCATCTGGGCACCGGAAACTACAACGACTCCACGGCAAAGCTCTACACGGACTGCGGCATTTTTACCTGCAAGGAGTCCATCGGCGAGGACGCCACCGCCGTGTTCAACATGCTATCCGGCTACTCGGAGCCGCGCTCCTGGAATGAGCTGATTCTGGCCCCCTACTGGATGAGGGACAAATTTATCCGACTGATCGAGCGGGAGAAGAAGCATGCAAAGGAGGGCAGGGAGTCCGGCATCCGGGCGAAGATGAATTCCCTGTGTGACCCGGGCATTATTGCGGCGCTCTACGAGGCGTCTGCGGCGGGGGTAAAGATCGATCTGATTGTCCGGGGGATCTGCTGTCTGAAGACGGGAATACCGGGGGTGAGCGAGAACATCACGGTGCGTTCCATCGTCGGAAATTTCTTAGAGCACAGCCGTATTTTCTGGTTCTGCAACGACGGCGACCCGCAGCTGTATATGGGGAGCGCGGACTGGATGCCGCGCAATCTGGACCGGAGGGTGGAGATCATTTTCCCGGTACTCGAGGAGGAGCTTGCGAAAAAGGTAATGCACATTCTGGAGGTGGAGCTGGCGGACAACGTGAAGGCGCGCATTCTGGAGGCGGACGGCACCTACACCAGAGTGGACCGCCGCGGCAGGGCAGCAGTCAACTCGCAGGAGGTATTCTGCGGGGAGGCGGAAGCCGCTGTGGCAGGCGGGGCTCAGCGGGCCGGAGAGCGGATCTTTATTCCGGCGGAGCCGGTGGAGTGATAAAAGTTTATAAAATGATCTTGACAGGAAAACGAAATTATGATAAAGTAACGTAGTTAAAAGCAAGCAGAGTATCCACTCTCACCTAAGCGCAATCGGGCGACTTAGCGTTCATTGTTGTAAGGATCGCGGTTTTTGTAATGTCCCTTCGGGGGGCATTCCGCTGAGCGGCAGTTTATTGGCTGTCGCGTGTCTGAGCAGGGTTCAGTAGTGGATAGTCTGGCTATCCACTATTTTTATTGGAGGTACAAGACCATTAGCGAATTAATGATTAATGAACAGATCAGAGACAGAGAGGTGCGTCTGATCGGCGCAAACGGCGAACAGCTTGGGGTCGTCCCCGCGAAGGAGGCTCAGAAAATTGCGGATGAGGCCGGGCTGGATCTCGTAAAGATCGCGCCGAACGCGCAGCCGCCAGTGTGTAAGATTATCGATTACGGCAAGTATCGCTATGAGCTGGCGCGCAAGGAGAAGGACGCAAAGAAAAAGCAGAAGACGATTGAGCTCAAGGAAATTCGCCTGTCGCCGAACATTGACACGAACGATCTCAACACGAAGATGAATGCCGCGCGCAAATTCCTGACGAAGGGAAATAAGGTCAAGATCACGCTTCGTTTCCGCGGGCGTGAGATGGCGCACATGAATCAGAGCAGGCACATTCTGGACGATATCGCTGAGGCTCTCTCCGATGTTGCAATAGTGGAAAAGGCGCCAAAGGTCGAGGGCAGAAGTATCGGCATGGTGCTGGCAGAAAAAAGACAGTGATAAGGAGGAATTCAAAATGCCAAAAATGAAAACTAGCAGGGCTGCTGCAAAACGCTTCAAAGTTACAGGTACAGGCAAGCTGAAGAGGAACAAGGCCTACAAGAGCCATATTCTGACCAAAAAGACAAGAAAGACCAAGAGAAATCTGAGAAAACCGGCGATCGTGGATGCGACCAACGTAAAGAATATGAAGAAGATTTTACCGTATGTGTAGTGTTACCTGAAATATGTGGAGAAGATGCAATGAAATCCGGACAGGTCCGGATGAGCATCTTCGTAGGCAATGCCTCCAGAGGAGGCATTACAGACTTTGAAGGAGGAATAGACAATGGCAAGAGTAAAGGGCGGTTTAGGCGCCAAGAAAAGACATAACAGAACCTTAAAACTGGCAAAGGGCTACAGGGGAGCTCGCTCCAAGCAGTACCGGATTGCAAAGCAGTCGGTGATGCGCGCGCTGGCAAGCGCTTACGCGGGGCGCAAGGAGAGAAAACGGCAGTTCCGTCAGCTCTGGATCGCGCGTATCAACGCCGCGGCCCGCATGAACGGAATTTCCTACAGCCAGTTCATGCATGGGCTCAAGCTCGCAGGTGCGGATTTGAACCGCAAGGTGCTCGCGGACATGGCAGTCACCGACGCGGAGGGCTTTGCAAAGCTTGCGGAGCTCGCCAAGAGCAAAGTAGCGTAATGTGGTAAGGACAAGCATCCCGTATTATAGAAATCCGTCCCGGAGATTTGCTCCGGGGCGGATTTCTTAGTTTATATGAATGACTGCAGAGGACATTACCCATGTTTTCCATGCCGGTGAGGTTTCAGTACATGCCGGAGCCAAGATCCACGCCCCCGTCGGTGCCGTAGGACTCTAAGTAGATCATCCGCGTGGAATCCAGGTCCCGCATCTGTTTGATGAGAGCCGGATAGGCGAGCAGTTTTTTATTTTTCATAGCACATCCTCCTTGAATATTGATTCTAGCATAGAAATGGAGGGCGAGCAAGTTATGAGCGGATTATTTATAGTTTACAGGGATGGATACATTCTGTATAATACAGATGAAAAAGGCTTGGGTATGTCAGCAATTGGATTGACCGGACATGAGATAATTTTGCGAGGAATATATGGAAAAAGAAAAAAGATACATGATATATTCCCATGTGTTTGCAGTGGGATTGACGGCAACAGTTATCACATTTCTGCCGTATCTGGCGGATTTTTATGTTCTTGAGCCGGATCATTCAATAGTTACATTTTTTGTGAATCATTCGATTGACAGATTCTATTTTTTTGAGACTGCTCTTGCTGCTTTTGCCATTACAGGTTTGTGGTGCCTTGGGGGACGGCTTTGGGCAGCGCTGACAGTGCCGTCGCTGCTTTTTCTTGTTTTGGCCTATGCAGACAGTATTAAATACGCCGCCCTCAACGAGCTTCTGCGGTTTAATGACCTTATGGTTACGGAGGCGGCGGAAATAGCACTACAGCATCTTAATCTGAAATTTAGCGCTGCGCAGATTGAGGTAATGGTGTGCGTGATTTTTTATGCGCCGCGGGTTATATTGCGGAGCGGTTTTGCAGGAAATATCCGCTATTGGCAAACTCTGAATCAGGCTTGCGGAAGAGACTGCAGAGACTGAGACTGCTGTTGGGCTGTTCTTGTCTGGTGGGTATGATTGCCTATGGCGGATATTTTATACAAAAAAACGCCTATAGTGTAGAGGCCGTCGATGCAATGAACGTAATAAATACAGACAATGACCGGTATATTGTATATAATTTTCTGAAAAACGACAGGCTTACCGAGATCAATCTGGATCATGCAGAAGACAGTTACCGCTTTTTTCTGGATGGAAGCAAGCCGGATGGTGCGGCGGATGAGAAAGGAAAAAAGCCGAATATCATTGTCATCATGAACGAATCGTGGTGGAACACGGATCAAATGATCGGCAGTGATATTACGTTTTCATCAGATCCGATGGAGGTGTATAAGAGGCTGGAAGAAAGCTGTTCCTCCGGCCAGCTAACGGCGAATATTTTCGGCGGTGGAACGATTGGCT
>CAZNQZ010000089.1:0-2089 GCA_964575245.1 uncultured Lachnobacterium sp.
CATTTATATGGCATAATTTTTTATTGTATTTTCATCGACTTTCCGAGACTACACAGTATATTTTTATGTAAACCACGAACGGGTGAAGATCGACGGCTGCGATTATATTACCGCCGAATTGAAAGAGGGCCTTGTGGCAAAATACAGTACGACCGTGGATAATCTGAAACCGGGCGATTTTGTTTACGCAATCGCAATCGCCGAAAATGCTTGGAGCCTGAGCAGGGAGGAGTGGGCGATGAAAACGGATACCAGACGCCTGTGGGCCGTGGATTAAGCATTTTCACAAACCCCTATAATCCAAGCTCTTTCATGACTTCCTCCGCAGAGACAAACTACTAGGGCTATATTAATATTTGGCAAAATATGGTTGATATCATTTAATTTTAACGATATAATAAGTATTATTATAAACAGTTATTATATAGAAAAAGTAGGTGATTCCAATGTTTACATAAGATGATGTCATAATTCATGTAGAGGTATAATTTGGGAGGGACAGTATGAAAAAGATTATTTGTTTTGCATTAAATGCGGCGCTGGCGCTGACACTTTGCGCCTGCGCAAATTCTGACGGCACCGTAAGCGGCACAGACACAGGGGATGGTACGTTGTTTGTCGAGGCTTCTGATCCGTTTGCCGAGACTCCGTCGGAAACAGAGAGCGGAAGTACGGAACTCGAGGAAGATGATGGATATAATCATATACGTGAAATGGACCCGTTCTTTACAGAGGATTATATAGACTACATGAAACAATCCAATTCAGGTGCTTCCTATGATAAATGGCAGGTAAATGTCGACGGTGAGAGCTACGGCGAGGAGGGGCCGGTTACCTACCGCGGGGGAGAAGTGGAGATAAGCTTTACCGCGAAAATGCACACACAAGGGCGCGAGTGGTCTAATGGGTATCTGGTGTATGTAGGCTGCACCCCGCAAACCATTTCGCTAAACAGCGCTGAAAATGGGGTATCCTGCTCTGACACATACATGGCGGTCGATAAAGGAAAGAGCGGTGAAACAAGGGAGTATTCCATACGCTTTACGCCGCGTCTTACCCTGGAAAACCTTGCGGAAAAAGACGATCTCAAGCTGACGCTTATAACAATAGATAATCCGCTTTTCCTAACCTATGGCACTGTGGAGCATTTTGATTTTGAGCATCGAATGACAGTTCTTAGCCAAAGACCGTTCGAGCTTGAGGGCAGCTGTGAAACCACCGAGCTCGTACCCGGCAAGTCCTTTGAATATTTTCCCGAGACTGATTCTGAAGTATATAGATATTTGTACAAGAGCTTGCGCGAAATAAGGGACAAGGTTTATTTTCAACTGTGTTCGGAAACAAAAGAAAAACCCGTGATCAAGGACGGGAAAGCGGATGTTACTCTGGTGCTTTATGGCGGCGGCGGCAAAAAGACCGGCTCGTTTAAAGTGTATTTTTATGTAAACCACGAACGGGTGAAGATCGACGGCTGCGATTATATCACCGCCGAATTGAAAGAGGGCCTTGTGGCAAAATACAGTACGACCGTGGATAATCTGAAACCGGGCGATTTTGTTTACGCAATCGCAATCGCCGAAAATGCTTGGAGCCTGAGCAGGGAGGAGTGGGCGATGAAAACGGATACCAGACGCCTGTGGGCCGCTGATTAAACAGTTTGGATGATATACAAGTTTAATGAAAAAAGAGAGGTAAACAGAAATGAATAAGAAATATTTAGCATTGGGTGCGGCGTTGCTTGTAATGGCATCGCATATGGTGTCAGCATATGCGAACCCGGATCCGGATGCAAATGGAGCCTCATTTTATTGGACAGAGAATAGGGTTACCGGTAAAATCTATACCAGTCCGGATTATCAGACCTATTATGCTTCTACGGGGGCGAACAGGAGATATGGCTTTGTTTCTACAAAGATTTTGCTTGAAAACGCAGAAACCGAAGCCTGCATAGACAGTAATAAGGCGTCTGGAAGTGGCTTGGATTATGTAGAGGTGGGTGCTGAAGCGGCCAACGATTATGATACATATGTCAGGGTTTCGGGTATTCATCAAGTCGGGACTTCAGATAATAATTTAACGACCAGGTTTG
>CAZNQZ010000089.1:2099-3742 GCA_964575245.1 uncultured Lachnobacterium sp.
TAGACAAACAGTTAAGCTGTTTGTATGCTGATTGGGGGGATAGTATGAAAAAGATTGTTTGCTATACATTATACGCGGCTCTGGCACTGTCTCTGTACGCCTGCGCAAATTCGGACACTATAAGCGGCAGCGACACAGAAAGCGGCCCGCCCTTCGTCGGGGCTTCCGATTCGTTTGACGAGAATAATTCATCGGAATCCGAAAGCGGGGGTATAGATTTCGAGGAAGATGATGGATACAATTATTTACGTGAAATGGACTCCGAATTGTTCACCGAGGACTATATTGACTACCTGAAACAATCCAACTCGGGTATTACCTTTAAAAATTGGCAAGTGAAGGCCGGCGGCGAGAGCTACGGCGGGGATGGGCCTGTTACCTACCGCGGGGGAGAAGTGGAAATAAGCGTCACCGCGACCATGCACACAGAAGGGCGCGAGTGGTCCAACGGGTATCTGGTGTTTGTAGGCGGCACCCCGCAAATCATCTCACTGAATGGTTCCGAAAATGAGGTATCCCAGGGGGATATTCACAACATGTACATGGCGATCGATAAGGGAAAGAGCGGCGACACAAAGGAGTATTCGATACGCTTTACGCCGCAACTTACCGAAGAAAACATTGCGAATAAAGACGATCTCAAGCTGACGCTTATCCAGATAGACAACCCGCTCTATCTGACCTCTGGCGCTGTGGAGCATTTTGATTTTGAGCATTGGGTGACCGTCGCGAGCCAAAGGTCGTTCAAGCTTGAGGGCGACTGCGAAATCACAGAGCTTGTTTCCGGTGAATCCTTTGAGCTTTTTCCTGAGCAGGATTCCGGGGTACATAACTATTTACAGGAGAGCCTGCGTGAATTAGAAACAAAAAATGTTGTTCGTTTTGAACTGTACTCGACAACAAAAGAAAAACCCGTCATCCAGGACGGGAAAGCGGATATCACCCTGCTGCTTTATGGCGGCAATCAAAAGAACGCCCCCTATAAAGTGTATTTTTATGTAAACCACGAGTGGGTGAAGATTGACGGCTGCGATTATATCACCGCCGAATTGAAAGAGGGCCTTGTGGCAAAATACAGTACGACCGTGGATAATCTGAAACCGGGAGATTTTGTTTACGCAATTGCAGTCGCCGAAGATATTTGGCGTCTGAGCAGGGACGAGTGGGTGATGAAAACAGACACAAGACGCCTGTTCGCCGCTGATTAATCATTTGGGAGAATAACTATGCAGCTAAAATTAAATGCAATCACAAAGTCTTTTTCCAGAGACAAAAAGGCCCTTGACAGCTTCACGCTCACCTTTGAGACAGGCGTTTACGGGATTTTGGGGCCGAACGGCGCGGGGAAATCAACGCTGATCAACTGCATCACGGGCGTGATAAAGCCCGACAGCGGCAGCATATGGTTTGACGGCATGGACAGCCGCGACTATACAAAAAATCTGGGATTTTTGCCGCAAAATCAGGATTTTTATCCAAACTTCACCGCGAGGGAGCTCATCCTTTATGTGATGGCGTTAAAGAAAGTAAAGCGTGACAACCCGAAGCAGTACGCCGATGACATTTTGAAGCGGGTCAATTTATATGATGACAGGAACAAAAAGATCGGGGCGCACTCGGGCGGTATGCGGCAGCGGCTGGGG
>CAZNQZ010000089.1:3752-7596 GCA_964575245.1 uncultured Lachnobacterium sp.
CGTCGGAGAGCCGAAAATCCTTATCTTTGACGAGCCGACGGCGGGGCTGGACGCGAAGGAGAGAATCCGTTTCCGGAACGTCATCTCCTCGTTTGCCAAAGACCGGATCGTGCTGCTGGCGACGCACATTGTCACCGATATTGCGTTTATCGCGAAACATGTGGTGCTGATCAACGACGGGAGAATGGTGACCTGCGCCCCGCAGGGCGAGCTCTGCAAATCCATCGACGGCAAGGTCTGGGAAGCGCGCACCGATTATGATACCGCGATGGAGCTGATGGCCTCAAAGCGGGTGAGCAATATTGTGAGCGAGGACGACCTGTTTCGGGTGCGGGTGCTGGACGACGCAAAGCCGCTGGATAACGCGGTTTACGCGAGCCCGACCCTGGAGGATGTATGTATCTACCATTTTGGAGAGCTGGAGCAATGATAAAAAATGAGTTTAAAAAATACATAGTAAAACCATCCGTTTTTATCTGCCTGTTGTTTTTTTTCGCGCTGAATTTTGTGAAGACCTATGAGCTGTATTACATGCTGCACGGCGGAATGACACAGACGGACTATAACCTGACCGGAGAGCGCAGGATAAACGCGCTTTACAACGGTGAAATAACCGACGAGAAGATAGCGGCATTAAAAGCGGATCTTGCCAAAGCGGGGCGTATGCTGGGCCAATATGGTTATGTAGAGGAGCCGATTGATGGGACATATTCGGGCTTTCCAAGCCTTGACGGCGTACTGCTGGAGTTTAAGGTCGAGGATTACAGATACGCGGTGCTCTACGCCAACCGCTCCAACCAGATCAGGGAGGCAGCGCTGCAGAATGTTTCATTTTATACAGGGAAAAACGATTATGACAGGCGGGAAAACGAGCTGATCGCCAGGCTTTACGGCGGCAGGACGGTCAGGGAATGCGTGGTGCAGAGCGGCTGGGACAAATTTTTTGATTACAAGTTTTCCGTGCTGCTGTGTATGCTTTTCATCGTTTTTGTCGTTTCGCCCATGGTCTCGAATGAGAGGGAAAGCGGGTTTTACCGGATCATAAACGCCTCGGGGCGGAGGCGGTCTGTTTTGGGAGCGAAGCTGCTGTCCGCAGGTATGTTTACGGTTGCTGCCTGCGCCCTGTTCCTTGCCGTGGATCTGCTGTACATATACCTGATCTACCGCCCCGACGGGCTTTTTGCTCCGCTCTATGCGCTGAAGTGCTATGAGCTCTGCCCCTTTGACATAACGGTGCTGGGCGGGATATTGTTTACGTTTGTCGCGAGAGTGGTTTTTCTGCTCGGCTATACGTATCTGGTTATGCTCATTTCCTCGCTGTGCAGAACCAATGCATTTTCCGTACTGCTTTCCGCGTGCGCGGGGTTTGGCCTCGTGATCGCAGCGGAGCATCTCCCAGCCGATATAAGCCCTTCATCGCTAGTCGGTCTGCATGATGCATTTAGCGGCTTTCAGACCACGAAGGTATTCGGTATGCCGCTGTTGTCCATCTATGCGGCGTTCGCGCTGACGCTCTTTCTGGCTGTGCTATGCGCGGCGGCGGCGTTTCTTGTGGGGCTTAGGGTGGGAGTTGGACGAAAAAGGAGGGGGAAACGCAATGCTCATTCTGTTTGAACTGAAGAAGCTGTTTATCCGGCAGCATGTTTTGGTGCTGCTCATTTTGGTCACCGCAGTGAAGCTGTTCAATTCGATAGACCTGTTTGTTCCCGATTACAGTGTGCTCAGCAAACAACAGCGGATCTATTACTCAAACTATATTGAGCTGTACGGCGGGAAGCTGACTGATGAAAAAGAGGCCGCGATTTTGGATCTCTATGAACGCGCCAGCGAGGCAAACGCGCTTCGCCGGAAAATCGAAGCGGAGGGCAACGCCGGGCGGTACGAAAGCAACAGGGAATATATGCTGGCGCTTTCTAATGTTGACAAAATCGCGGGCGAGTATGATGCGATCAAATATCTTTACCAGAAATATCTGATCGCGACGGCGGACAGGGAAAACCGCTGGATTCTGGCGGGCGACGCGAAGGCGATGACGGTGGGATCGGAAAATTTGCTTGTGCTGTTGATATGCTTTCTATCGGCGGCGGCGGTTTCTTACGAGCGCAAGATGAACCGGCTTGTAAAAACCACGATAAGCGCGGGCGCTTCGGCGGCCATGCGGTCGGCGGTGCTTTTTCTCGCCATTTTTCTGGCGTGGCTGATATTTGCGGGAATTGAATTCGCCGCGGTGGTAAACTCAGTCGGCGCGGACCATCTCGGCGTGTCGGTGGCAAACCTTGACAGCTTTCTAAACACGCCCTATACGAACCTCAGCATCCTGCAGGCCTTTGTTCTGATCGAGCTCACGAAGCTGTGCGGCTATCTGTTTATTTCGTCGGTAGCCGTGATATTGGCGCTTGTTGTCAAAAATCTGCCGCTTGCGGTGTTTGTGCCGTTTGCCTGCACCTTTGTCTGGATCTACCTTTTCCGGTTTTCGGAAAGCGCCATCTATTATTCCCCGTTTTCACTGATACTCGGGAGTCCCTATTATACGGGCGATTTTTATGAGCACGAGAGCGGTCTGGATATCCTTCTTTACACCACGGTGCCGCTGTCACAGACCCTGCTGCTTGTCGGTATCTGTATCGCGACAACCGTCGCCGCGGTATTTGTTATGATAGGGAAGGGCCGCGGCGCGCGGAAGCTGTCGGCAGTCTTCGCGGCGCTGTCGATGTGTCTTTTGTGCGGCTGTTCGTGGAATGCCGCCGACGATGGCGTTTATCAGTACGAATATGGCAATATCGCATACGATGGCGAGTATTATTACGCGTTATCGGATACCACCGGTGAAAACGGAGAGCTGCTGGACCGGAAACTGACGGTTTTTGACAGCGGGAGGAAGGTGGTGCACGAAGAGATCAACCGCAGGGTTACGGAAGATGCTTCGCTTGAGGGTATTCAGCTTAGCGGGGACTATTTATATTGCGAAAAATCATTGCCAAACCAGCGTTTCCTCAGCAGGATTACGCGCATTAACCTGAAGGATTTTCACGAGGAGACGGTTTATGAACAGCCCGACCAGTCGCGGGTAGCGGCGTATCTGGATTTGGTGACAGTCTGGATCGACGCACAGGCTCAGGTGGGCCAGACAAAAGGCTGGATTGTCTGCGGCGAGGACCTTTACATTTTCACGAACAATGACAAGGTCTATTTTGTCCGGAACGGAAAGAGCAGGTATTTGTTCGAGGATATGATGATAAACCATCAGGCGGTGAAAAGCGGAAAAGTCTATTATCTGAACGCCAACGGGAATCCGGTATGCTATGACGGCAAAAAAAGGGTCATGTCCGACCGCAGCTTTTACGGAGCACGGGGGCTCGCCGACGGCTTTTACTGTTATAATGACAGCGGGATTTACCGATTGGATTATAACGATTTTTCCATGGAAAAGTATTGCGAAAAATCCCAAACCCTTATAGAGCTCTATGATGACGGGATACTGTGGAAGAACAGGGACGGCGATTTAGAATTTATTGATAAGGCCGGCAATAAAAGGGTGTATGACATGAACGCGGATGACTACGGCTATGCGTTTATTGACGGAGCCGTATATGTCTGCAAGGACGGCGTTTTGGAGCGGAGGGACCCCTGCGTCCAACCGAACTCCCAATAGAGCAGATCACATGAAAAAACCGCTTCGCGGAGTGATCTGCGCAGGAGATATCCCTTCGGGATACCTCATAAAGCAGAAGGGGGATCATGCCAACAGCGGCATGATCCCCCTTCTACTTTAATTCACTTTATTAACCTGTGTCTGCTGATTAACAAAAAAACAACTTAAATCCATTGATTTTACTGCATTTCG
>CAZNQZ010000090.1:0-796 GCA_964575245.1 uncultured Lachnobacterium sp.
ATTTGAAATCCTAAATGAATACCGGAGATGTATTCCTTGGCACGGATGACAGAGTCGGCAAGAGAAAATCCTTTCGCCAGATTAGCGGCAATGGCGCTGGACAGTGTACAACCGGTCCCGTGGGTATTGGGATTATCAATCCGCCTGCCCTCAAACCACTGCATCCTGCCATCCGCAAATAAAAGGTCGTTCGCATCGTTCACACAGTGTCCGCCTTTGAGCAGAACGGAACAGTTGTGGACATCAGCAATCTTTTTTGCTGCCTTCTGCATGTCCTCCTTGCTGACAACAGACATTCCGGAGAGAATCTGCGCCTCGGGAATGTTCGGCGTAACAAGGGTCGCCAGGGGCAATAGCTCGTCGATGAGCGTCTGCACCGCGTCCGTCTTCATCAGGGAAGAGCCGCTGGTGGCAACCATGACGGGGTCCACCACGATATTCACCGCCCCGTAGTGTCTAAGCCTGTCCGCAATCACACGGATAAGCCCGCCTGATGATACCATGCCGATCTTTACCGCATCCGGGAATATATCCTCGAACACCGCATCCATCTGCTGCCCCAGAAATTCAGGCGTCGATTCCAGAATTGCCCTCACACCTGTGGTGTTTTGTGCGGTCAACGCAGTGATGGCACTCATCGCATAGACGCCGTTCATCGTCATTGTTTTCAAATCGGCCTGAATGCCGGCACCTCCACTACAGTCGCTTCCTGCAATTGATAATGCTGTTCTCATCATTTTCTCCTCTCCATCATAGCCCTGTGCGGGTCTGCGACATTGTACACCGAAACCGCCCG
>CAZNQZ010000090.1:806-7580 GCA_964575245.1 uncultured Lachnobacterium sp.
GCAAGAAATTTTATTATAATCATCCAACACGATGGGAAACCTTACAACAGCTGTAAGTTGTATTTGTCCGCCTCCTCTGATATTCTGATGTCAGTAAGGAAGGAGGAACCCTTGATGAACACGCAAAAACAAATGCTGCAGGTGGAAAACCTCACCAAAACCTACGGGAAAGGCGACAACAAAACGGAAGCCTTAAAGGGCATCACCTTTACCGTGCTGGAAGGCGAATTTTTAGGAATCATGGGAGCCAGCGGTTCGGGAAAAACCACGCTGCTCAATTGTATCGCCACAATGCTGCGCCCTACCTCCGGCAGGATCGTCCTGCGGGGAAAGGATATCTCCGGCTTCCGCGGCAGGGCGCTCGCCGATTACCGCGGCAGGGAAATCGGCTATCTGTTTCAGGAATTTGAACTGCTGGACAATCTGACGGCACGGGAGAACATCACGCTTCCGCTCTCCCTGCACGGCGTCACGGCCAGACAGGCAAATGCGCAGATTGTCGCGCTCTCCTCAATGCTGGACATTGGCGGCGTTCTGGATAAATTTCCCTCGCAGATGTCCGGCGGCCAGAAACAGCGCGTGGCGGCGGCCCGAGCACTGATTTCCAATCCGGATATCGTCCTCGCCGATGAGCCCACAGGCGCCCTCGACAGCAAAAATTCCAAAACGCTGATGGATCAGCTGTCTGTGATCAACCGCGAACAGAGGAAAACAATTATGATGGTAACGCACGACGCAAATGCCGCAAGCTACTGCACCCGCATCCTTTTTATCCAGGACGGCTGCATTTTCCACGAGCTTCGCAGAGACCGGCAGACAGAATCAACCGCCGCTTTCTATGACCGGATCGTAACCGTTATGGCACAGTTGGGAGGAGGGAGCGCAAATGTTCTTTAAACAGATACGGCGCAATGCCGCCAAAAACCGAAAGGGAAACGGGCTGTTTTTTGGCTCCCTCGTGATTGCGATTGTGGCATTTTACACGCTGCTCTCCCTTGGCGGGCAGGATGTGATGCGCTATCTCGCAACTGTCGAGAGCGACGCAGTCGGCAAGCTGATGCGGATGCTCCCCGCTGTGTATGGAGTCTCTCTGTTTTTTGTGTTTTTCCTTGTATACTTCGCATGCAAATATCAGACAGACAGCCGAAGACGGGAGTTTGGCCTCTATCTGATGCTCGGCATGAAGCGCAGCCGCCTGTTTTTTATGCTGTTTCTGGAAACGCTTTGGAGCAGCATCGTGTCGCTGCTCATCGGCCTGCCCGCCGCGCTCTTTTTGACGGAGGGCATCAGTCTCGCGACAGCAAAAATCGTAGGGCTCGGTATTATCGGACACCGTTTTTCCCTTTCAGGGGAGGCTCTCCTGTGGACGGTGGGCGGGTTTGTCCTTGTTCAGCTTTTCTCCATGCTGATTATCTGCATGGGGTTTGTGAACACCGAGACGGCGGAATTTTTCCGCTGCGGCTCCGCCAAAAAGCAGGCGCCGCCGTCCGGCGTCAAAAGCACGGCGTGCTTTGTGTCCGGAGCCGCTCTTCTGCTCGCCGCTTATTATCTGGGAATGTTTCAGATGAAATCCCTGCGCATGGAAATTATGCTGGCCGTCATTGTCTGCGGAATTTCGGGCACGTTTCTTTTCTACCGGGGGCTCGGCGGCTTTCTCGGACATTCCATCCGCCGTGGGGCCGCGAATGCCGTGGGGCTTCAAACCTTCACGGCAAGGCAGGTGCAGGAAAATGTACTCTCCCAGCACCGGTCGCTGGCGATAGCCTCCCTGCTCCTGCTGATGGCGCTGGCGAGTATCTCCTACGGGATTTCCATGGGGCTGGGCCGCACGGTCAGCAGCCGTTCCATTGACTTTTCCCTGTTTGGTACGGAGGAACAAACCGACGCTGTTCTGGAAAAAGACGGGATCAGGGAAATGGTCAGGGACTCCTATCCGCTGTACCTTTCCATGGTAAAGGACAACTACTTTCGCGGTGGGGAAAATGCATTTGACACTTCCATGCTAAAGGAGGCGCTCCGCGCCGTCGAAGGCTCGGAAAATATCACCGAGAACCTTCACATCGATTATGTGATAGCGGAGAGCTCCTACAACCGGATACGCCGGAATCTGGGCAAAGAAGAGCTGCAGCTTGCGGAGCATGAGACGGCAATCTATACCTCGATCGCAGGCGACGGGGATTTCGGGACTATTGTGACAAAGGCGATCGAAAGCTGCCCCCCGGTCGGTATCGACGGCGTCCCTTACCGTATCCGCCCCTCGCTCTGTATGGACAACGTGGTGGCGGACCGGGCCATCACCCTGTATCTGGCGCTGGTCGTGCCGGATGAGCTCTATCAGCGGCTGGCGCGGGAGCCGGAGGCATACTGCCGAAACGTCAGTCTGACCGATGAAGCTGTGGACGAAATGGGCCTGATGCAGGCAGTACAGAAAATGGATGCATATCTGGGGGACACCGGCATCGAATATGACAGCTATCTCGGGGGAATCGGACGAAATCTGTTCTACACGGTGGCGGCAAGCTATCTGACCATCTATCTCGGCGTCCTCTTCTGGCTGATTGCCAACACGGTAATCGGGCTCAAATACCTGATCAGCCAGCGGCAGACCAGACACCGCTATGAAACGCTGACCATGCTGGGCGCGGACACCGCTCTGATGTGCCGTTCGGTCAAAAAGCAGATCGGCATCTATTTTGCGCTCGTCCTCAGCACTGCAGTCGTCAGCAGCGCGGCGGGAATTTATACCCTGTTTACCAGCTTTACCAAGCTCCCGGTGGGGACGTCAATCCTCCGGGTGGCTGCGCTCTCGGCAGCGGCGCTGACAGTCTTTTCCGCTTTTGAAATCATGTATATCGGCATTGTCAGGCGGACGGCAGGCCGCGAGATCAGCCGGATAGAAATAAGCAATCGGAGGTGATTTTGTGCGAGGCTCTGCGATCAAAAGAAATATTTTCAGGCTGACGAAGAGATCCCGGCACTGGCTCATCCTGTTGTCCGCCACAGACCTGGTCTTTTTGTTTGCAGTGTGGATTGTACGCCGCGAGGCGCTTCGATATATGCTCCTTTTCATCCTGCTGTTTACAGCGATCGCGCTGACGGCGGGGCTGTCTGCGGAATTTTTCAGGCAGCGAAGGGAGGATGCGGCTCTGCTTGACTTTTTAAGCGCGCCCAACGACGGGACCAGAGACTCGCTCCTATCCCTTTTTGATCACAGCGAAGCCTCCCGCACACTCTGCGCGCAGCTCTCCCGCGATCTGTCCCTGATCAATGAGAAGACAATGGAGCTCGCCGAATACCGGGACTATATAGAGGCGTGGGTGCATGAGGCCAAAACGCCCCTCTCCCTGTTCGCTCTGGTGCTGGGGAATCACAGGGATGAGATGTCAGACTATGTGTATTTGAGACTGAACTATATGGAACGGCAGCTGAACGAGGATGTGGAGCGCATCCTGTACTACGCCCGCCTTCAGGCGGATCACTCGGATATTAAGTTTACGCGCTTTCGCCTGGACGCCTGCGTGGAAGACATGCTTTCGGAGTACAGGGTATTCGCGCAGGAGCGGGCCATCTCCGTGACCTCGGATTTGCTGCCGGTGGAAGCGGTATCCGACCGCAAGGTAGTCTCCTTTCTTCTGTCGCAGCTGATCGGTAATGCCGTGAAATACGCGGACTGCAGTCACGGTGAGCTCTCCGTCCGCCTGCGGCAGGAGGGAGAGAATATCCGTCTTTGCATCTGCAACAACGGCGACGGCGTTCCGCCGGAGGATATGCCGTTCATTTTCGATAAGGGCTTCACGGGCAATCACATAAACCGCCGGAAGGCCACGGGGATGGGGCTGTATCTCGTCCGCAAATATGCCGAGCTGCTGTGCATCGAGGTGCAGCCGCTCTCCCAAATCCCCTACTCCAGCGGATTCGGAATCGAGCTGGTTTTCAAACGGTAGCCCCTGCCGCGAACCGTTTCAATGCGGTGATCCAATCCCAGCCCTGCAAGCGTTTTCCTGAGCCTGGTGAAATTGACCTGCAGTGCATTCTCGTCGATATACTCGTCCGTTCCCCACAGCACCTGGCACAGCCTGGATCTGGAGACAATATCCGGGCTGTCCAACAGCAATGCCGCCAGTATTTTCCCCTCATTCGGAGACAGCAAATGCGAGCGTTTCCCGACATAAATGGTAAAGGTATGGGGATCGAGAAAAAAGCCTCCGCCATCGAGGAGCCCCCGCTGCTCCCGCTCCTCTGTCCGCCGCAGCAGATTCCGGATTCGGGCGAGCAGGCGCTTTGTATCGCAAGGCTTCGTGACATAGTCATCCGCCCCCAAACCTAGCGCGTGCAGCTCATCCTGTAACTGATCCCGCGCAGTCAATATGAGCACCGCGCCAATACATTTGGCTTTCAGCTCCCTGCAAAGCTCAAAGCCGGACCGGCAGGGCAGGTTGATATCCAAAAGGATTAAATCCGGAGCCAGTGCCGCAATCTGCCGGACCACATTCTCAAACTGCGCGATATAAGCGACCTCATATCCGGCGTTCTCCAGCAGGGTCAGCAATTCCTCCCGCAGATACCGGTCATCTTCCACAACAACAATCCGAGCCATCGGAGCGCCTCCTTTTTTGTCCAGTATCACCCAAAACAGCCGGAAAGTCAAGCAGGTTAGAAAGACCTTGATTTTATGCAGCTTATATGGGATAATTCGAGATAACATCAACACCAACAGAACAGGAGATTTCCGCATGAATACCATCACACTCGGCAGCACCGGCATCACAACCATCCAAAATGCGTTCGGCGCACTCCCGATTCAAAGGGACGACATGGACACCTCCATACGCCTTCTGCGCAGGGCATATGAGGGGGGAATTACTTTCTTTGACACGGCCCGTGCCTACTCAGACAGCGAAGAAAAAATCGGCCGCGCACTGTCGGATGTGCGCAAAAACATCTTCATCGCCACCAAGACCATGGCGGGAAATACCGAAGAGATGAAGCGGCAGCTCGACACCTCGCTGAGGCTCCTGCAGACCGACTATATCGATATCTATCAGTTCCACTGTGCCAGCCGCTGCTTTACTCCCGGCGACGGCACCGGAATGTATGAGCTCATGGAGGAATTCAGGCGGCAGGGTATGATCCGCCACATCGGCATCACGGCCCACAAGCTCGCCGTCGCCGAGGAGTGTATCGACTCCGGCCTCTATGAGACCCTGCAGTTTCCCTTCAGCTATCTCTCCAGCGAAAGAGAGCTGGAGCTTGCGGCTAAGTGCCGCGGACAAAACATGGGCTTCATCGCCATGAAGGCCCTCGCCGGCGGCATGATTACCAATTCCCGCGCGGCCTTTGCCTTCATCGGACAGTATGACAATGTGCTGCCCATCTGGGGAATCCAGAGGGAATCGGAGCTGGATGAATGGCTGTCCTTCGCAGCGGATTCCCCTGCCATGACGCCGGACCTTCGCGCAGAAATCGAGGCCGACCGGAAAAATCTGGGCAAAGACTTCTGCCGGGGCTGCGGATACTGTATGCCCTGCCCCATGGGCATACAGATCAACAACTGCGCCCGGATGTCACTGATGCTGCGCCGCGCTCCTTCCAGGGCATGGCTCTCCGAGGAATGGCAGCGCAACATGAAGCAGATTGAGAGCTGCATCGGCTGCGGGCAGTGTATGTCCAAATGTCCCTATGAGCTGAATACGCCCGAGCTCCTCAAGCGCAACTATGAGGATTACAGGCGCGTGCTCTCGGGAGAGGTATCGGTGTAGCTGCGCTTGATCCACTCCGTCGATGCATCCATCGCGGTGCGGCAGGCATTGGTCCGATCCAGCGCGTTCAGCATCACAAAATCATGAATCGTTCCCTGCACCCGCACAGCCGTTACCTCCACACCGGCACAGCGAAGCTTTTCCCCAAAGGCTTCTCCCTCACTGCGCAGCACGTCCGCCTGTCCGTTGATAATCATAGTCGGCGGAAGAACCTTCAGACATTCCAGGCTCGCGCGAAGAGGGGAAGCCGTGATTTGATTTCGATCCCTCACAGATCCGGTATACTGGCGCCAGAACCACTTCATTCCTTCCCGATACAGATAGTAATTCACCGCAAACTGACGGTAACTCGGCGTGTCAAAGCAGGCGTTTGTGACCGGGTAATATAACAGCAGCCTGTCAATGTCCGGTCCATGCCGTTCCGATGACAAAAGCGCCATGGCGATTGCCATATTTCCTCCAACGCTGTCGCCTGCAACGGTCAGCGTCAGGCAGTTGTCAAAAGAAAACCGGCCCTTTAGAATCTCCTTTAAATGAGAAAGGACATAATAGCACTGTTCTATCGCTGTCGGATATTTTGCTTCCGGCGACCGGCTGTATTCCGGAAATACGACAAGCGAATTTGTCCTTGCCGAAAGCTCCCTGACCAGCTTTTCGTGCGTGTGAAAGCTGCCGAACACCCACCCGGCGCCGTGAATGTAATATATAATATTTCTGATCTCCTCGCACACGGGGGCAATCAAATACACTGGTATACTGCCCCACCCTCCGGTATCTATACAATCCGCGGAGATATTTGCCGGATATTTGTAGACCGGCGCATCCTGCGCTTCCTCCAAAACTCTTCTGCCCTGCTCGGGCGGCAGCTGAAAAATCAGTGGGGGCACAGCGCTCTGATTGCAGACAGTTTCCGCTTCCGGTTCCAGTGGAATGCATCGCTTCATAAAAGATACTTCTCCCTTGATCCAATGATTTGTAATCATTATATGATTCGGGGAGACAGAAGTTCAAAATT
>CAZNQZ010000091.1:0-4696 GCA_964575245.1 uncultured Lachnobacterium sp.
AGACCGATTTTTATAATGTGGAGGAATATTACCGGCTCCGCCTGACTACGACCCGCATGTATGTGCTTAATTTTGAGCGCAGGATGAATCAGATCTTTCGCGGAGAGAACACGTTTCTGTTGGAGGACGGCAGTATTATGCTGGGAATCCGCAATCCGGATATTGAGTATGCCTCCAGCGAGACCGGGGACAGTATTGCCTTTGTGCAGGAGGGAGAGCTCTGGGGCTATGACCGTCTGGGCGCTAAAATTGCCCAGGTGTTCAGCTTTCGCAGTGCGGAGGGCATGGACCCCAGGGAGAACTGGGATCAGCACGGGATAAAAATTGTGCGTGTGGACGAGGCGGGCAGTGTCGATTTTGTCGTGTACGGATACATGAACCGCGGAGAGCATGAGGGTGAGGTCGGGATCGGCGTGTATCACTTTGACGGGCTTGTCCACACGGTGGAGGAGGAGGTATTCATCCCGGTTAAGGACTCCTTTGAAATCCTCAAGGCGGAGATGGGGCAGCTCATGTATGTGAATGAGCAGGATATTCTTTATCTGATGATTGACCGGAACCTGTACAGCGTGAATCTCAACACGCTAAAGGCAGAGATTGTGGTGGCAAATCTCAAGGAGAGCTGCTACTGTGCATCGGCTTCCAACCGCTATTTCGCGTGGGTGGAGGGGACGAAGGAATACTCCAGCGAAACGATTCGGCTGATGGATTTTGCGGACGGCTCCGAGTACGATATTGTGGATGAGCGGAACGTGTATTTGCGCCCGCTGGCATTTGTGGATGAGGATCTGATTTTCGGCGCGGCGTCCGCGGGGGAAGTGACGGTAGACGCTGCAGGAAATACGGTATTTCCGATGAACTGGCTGAAGATTATGTCCCTCGGCTCAGGGGGGCATGAGATCATAAAAACCTATCGGCAGGAGGGCTCCAAAATAGGCTCCATTTCCGTGGAGGATTATGTGATTAATGTGAACCTGATCAGCAGATCTGATGACCAGTATGTCTCCTCGGGAACGGATGCGATTATGAACCGCGCCGCGGAGGCGGAGGGGCGGGTTTCCGTGGGGCAGCTTGTCACGGAAAAGAAGGAGACGGAGCGCATCATCACTCCCAAAAATGCGTCCGGCAGAGGGAAAACGGTAATGGTGACCTCGAAGGCGGTCATGCAGGAGGAAATCAAAATACTCTCGATTGACGAGCGCAAGCAGCAGGAGCGTTTTTATGTTTATGTAAAGGGGGATGTTCTTCTGGCCACGGACAATATTACGGATGCGATTTTACTGGCGAATGAACGCCTCGGAGTCGTGGTGGACAATAACCAGAGATATGTATGGATGAGAGCCCGTCAGACCTATCAGAATCCCTTCCGGGGTGTGACAGTCAACGACGCGGACAAGGGCTCCTCCACACTGGTGCAGGCGGTTTCCGCCATGCTGGAATACTGCGGAGAGGGACTGAGTGTGAAGGAGCTGATCGAAAATGGAGAGACTCCGAAAAGTGCGCTTGAATCGACCTTAAAGGATAAGGTGGTGCTGGACGTGTCGGGGTGTACCGTAAACGAAATCGTGTATTACGTGAGTGAGGGGAGCCCGGTGTTTGCGCTTACCGGAAGCGACCGTGCGGTGCTTGTTACCGGTTATACGGCAAGTCTGATCTATTATTACGATCCCTCCGAGGGTTCGACGCAATCTATGTCTTATGAAAATGCGGATCAGTGGTTTGCGGATGCGGGAAATGTATTTTTCACTTATTTAAGTAAAAAATAGTTGTTAATTTGAACAATTTGTCACAAGGTTTTCGCGCTCATTCGTAAACATTAACAAAATTTTATACAACTGTTGCAATTGAGAAAAAACTAAGGTATATTTTAATTGTGTGTTTGCACAGAATTGGAAAAGGAGCGCGTATGAGTAGGAAAAATATTGTTGTTTCAAACGTGGCTGAAGGGCATGATAATCCAATTGCTGAACTTGTTCAAGTGGCCTGCCGGTTCGACAGTGATATAATGTTGGAAAGTGATAACCGTCGGATTAATGCAAAGAGTATTATGGGTATTATGGCGTTCAATCCATCAGAAGGAATGTCCGTGGATATTGTGACGAGTGGAGCTGACGAGCAGGAGGCGCTTGCTGCTATTGAAAATTTTTTAGTCTGTGCGTAAATAAAAACCATAGGAGGGTAATAAAATGGAGAACAAGGAAACGAAAACAGTGACATCACCTGCGGTGACGAGCGAGGGGAAGCCGGCAGAAACATCTGCAGTACCGGCAGCGGAGACTGAGGTAAAGGCGCCCGCGAAGAGGGGGCCGAAGACGGACAAAGCACAGAAGGCGGCTGCAAAGAAAAACACGGGTGCAAAGAAGGCTCCGGCTGCAAGGAAGAATGCCGCGGCCAAGACAGCCTCCGTGTCTGGTAAGGTTGCTGACGATGTGGTAAAGACCGTGGTTCAGTTCAGCGGGAAAGAGGTTGATACCGGAGCTGTCCGGGAGAAGATTCTGAACAAGTTTGTCGCCGAGGGACACAGAGCCGGAGCCATCAAGCAGATGGAGATTTACATTGTGACTGAGGAGAATAAGGCGTACTACGTGATTAACGGCGGAAAGTTTGACGGCAACGTGGATTTGTTTTAATTGAGCGGTTCCTGAACCGTGAATAGTAAATAAATGGGAGCCTTAGCACGGGGCTCCTTTTTTGTGAAGGAGCAGATATGTTGGAAATCTATGTATTGGTGCCGGTAAAAAGACATCCGGTCGTGCCGTTTTTCGGTCTGTTGTGTTTTGCACTTGCCATCGGGACATTTGTGCTGGCGTGCATGATTCCGATCCTGATTCTGGCGGCCTTTTTGTTTGCCGCTCTGGGTTATTGGCTGGTCTTTGAGACAAACAAAGAATTTGAGTATTCTTATTTTGACGGGGAAGTACGCTTTGCAAAGGTCATCAATAAGAGTCGGCGCAGATCTCTGGAGGTGTGCCAGATGGATGAGGTAGTGCAGATTGCGCCGGCTGAAGACCGCAGTGTTATGAAATACCAGGGAGATCACACGGCGAAGGTGAAAGATTACTCCTCCCGCCGGAGGGAGGTTCCCTGCTATGTGATGGTGACAAATCAGGGAGGGAAGACTGTGCTGACAAAATTTGAGCCGGATGACAAATTCCTAGATGCGGTGATGATGAAGTACGCGCAGAAGGTCATCCGCAGAAGGTGAGCGCCTCAGGTGGGTTTTTTGTGGTCAAGGAATCTCATGCGGCTGTCTTCTGCGGTATTGTCGAAGGTGAATCCCTTGCCGGTGTTAAGCGTCTTGAGGCATTTGGGGCATAGCGACCCAAAATTCACCGGCGCGCCGCACTGCAGGCAGTGCATGCTCGAGACATTCGCCGAGGGATCGTCGGTGCAGTATTCGATGCGCCCCTCGCGAATCCACTCCTTTACCTGCTTGAGCGGAATTTTAAAGTGTTCCGCCACCTCGTACTCATTGACAGTGTTGGTGCGGATGTATTCTTTTACTTCGCGGAACAGCTCGGCGTCCCTGCATCTGGGACAGAGATCAAACTCATAGTGCATGGGAAGCGCACGCCCGCATTCTCCGCAATTTTTGTAATGTCCAAAAAGACCTTCTTCCGTTGCCATAGGTTCCTCCGAATAACATTGATACCTGAATTATTATATCACTAATCTCTGACAGATTGCAAGGGTGGAAAGGATAACTGATGAAATACTCATTACAATCCGACGGACCGGTCGCCGTCTTTGATTCCGGAGTGGGTGGGATCAGCGTTCTCAGAGAGCTTGCGCATCTGATGCCGGAGGAGGATTACCTCTACTACGGTGATTCAAAAAATGCCCCATACGGCGTGAAGGATGCAAAAACCGTGCGCGCCCTGACCTGCGGGCACGCGAAGCGCCTGTTTGATCAGGGGGCTAAGGGGCTGGTGGTGGCGTGTAACACGGCGACCAGCGCAGCAGTCCGGACGCTGCGGGAGAGATACCCCTATATTCCCATCGTTGGGATTGAGCCGGCGGTGAAGCCTGCGGCGCAGTGCGGGGAGCATCCGCGTGTGCTGGTGCTGGCGACGCCCATGACGATTCGGGAAGAAAAGTTCCGTCGCCTTATGGCATTATATGAAAAGGAGGCGGATATTTTTCCTCTGCCCTGTCCGGGACTGATGGATTTTGTGGAGCGGGGCGATCTGGACGGGGAGGATCTGCACAAATATCTGACGGAGCTCCTCTACGACTATCGGGATGACGCTGTGGATGCCGTGGTTTTGGGCTGTACGCACTACCCCTTTGCGCGCAGACAGATTGAGCGTGTGCTGGGGCCCCATGTGCGGATTTTTGACGGCGGGGAGGGGACGGCCCGCGAGATGAAGAGGAGACTCGCCGCGGCCGGGCTGCTGCGGGGCGAAAACAGGCAGGGCACCGTGGTGTTTGAGAACAGCGATGATAACAATGATAAGCTGGCGCTCTGCCGGAGACTGCTGGCACTTGGTGGGACCTGAATATAAATATTAAAAAAAAATAAATTGAAGGCGTGATTATTTTAGAATTCTTTATGAAAATGGACATATAAAAGACACATTTTTCGCATATACTGATTCATGTAAACGGAAGAAATTCCTTTACAATTATTCCCTTTTTATTTATAAACATTTTCATAACTAAACTCCTCGAAAGGAAGCTGCACGAAAGTGCGGCT
>CAZNQZ010000091.1:4706-7564 GCA_964575245.1 uncultured Lachnobacterium sp.
AAGTTTATGGAAAATATTATGAAAAGCAAGCACATTTTTGGGGAAAAATTATGGAGAGTGACCATGTTCTTTTCCCTTCTGCGGTGCTAAGATAAAGAAAAACTGGTGGGAGAGGAGTAGATCGGGCCAATGACAATGTCACAGATTCTGGCGATCGCCATTTTCGTGTTAATGTTTGGAGTAATTGTCTGGGACAAATTTGAGAAGCAGTACGTGACTCTTCTGGCGGCGGCGGCTACATTAGTTCTGGTGTTTGGTATTTCCATGCACAGTCCGTCTGCCATATGGGAGACGCTTAATATCCGTTCTGTTTTTCTGCCGGATTTCTGGTATGAGAGTGGAAAAGCGGGGGAGGCCTCCTCGGGAATCAACTGGGCGACGATCATCTTTCTGTTTGGAATGATGGTCATGGTTGAGGGGATGGCGCACGCGGGATTTTTTCGATGGCTCTGCATGAGGCTCGCAAAGCTGGTGCACTATCGGCCGCTCTCCCTGTTTCTCGTCTTCATGCTGATGTCCACGATATTGTCCATGTTCATCGACAGTATCACGGTGATTCTCTTCCTCGCGGCGGTGACGGCGGAGCTTGCCCATCTCCTGAAATTTGACCCGGTGCCCATGATTTTGTCGGAAATTTTTTGTGCGAACCTGGGGGGCTCCGCGACGATGTGCGGAGATCCGCCCAATATCATTATCGGCACGGCATTGAGGTACTCTTTTTTGGATTTTCTCACCAATACCGGGGTGATGGCAGGAATATCCCTGATCTTTGTCGTGCTCTATTTTTACCTTGTGTTCCGCAGGCAGCTGGCGGGGAGGGAGGCCGATGTCGATCCGGCAAAGCTGCCTGAGCCGGAGAGCGCAATCCGAAGCAAGAAAGCCTTTGCCGTGAGCTCCGTGATCTTTGCGGTTGCGGTCGTCCTGCTCGTCACCCATGCGTTCACCGGACTCACCGTGGCCTTTATTGGCGCTTTTATCGCTGTGGTGACGCTGGTTTTGAACGCAAAGGACGCAAAGCATCTTCTGGAAAAGGTGGATTTCCAGACGCTCCTGTTTTTCGTCGGGCTGTTTGTGGTCGTGGGCGGGCTGGAGCACACGGGGGTCCTCGGGCTGATCGCGGAGCTGATCGGCAGTCTGAGCGGCGGCAATTTCAAGCTGATGCTCGCGATTATTATGTGGGTGTCCGCGTTTGCAAGCGCGTTTGTGGACAATATTCCGTTTGCGGCAACGATGATCCCGGTGATCAAAAGTCTCTCCGCTTCCATGGGCGTGGATCTGGCCACGCTTGCGTGGGCACTGTCCATGGGAACCGATATCGGAGGTTCGGCGACTCCGATCGGGGCCTCCGCGAATGTTGTCGGAGTCTCAGTCGCCTACAAAAGCGGACACCGGATCGGATGGGGGCGTTACTGCAGGGCTTGCGTGCCGGCAACGCTGATCGTCGTGGCGATTTCGATGCTTGTTATTTTCTGGCGGTATTGTTGAACGATATAGGGGGATTGAAATGGGAAGACAGCTTATTATTTCCGTCAGCAGGGAATACGGGAGCGGCGGCCGCGTGATCGCGGAGAAGATAGCGAAGGATCTGGGGCTGCCGCTGTATGCACGCAATATTCTGGATGAGATTGCCAGAGAGCGTGGGGTGAGTGTAGAGCATCTGAGAGAGTGCGACGAGAAGCCGAAAAATCCGTTTCTGAGCAGGCGCGTGCGCGGTTATTCCAACTCCATGGAGGAGGTGGTGGCGGAGCTGCAGTTTCAGTATCTGCGCGACAAGGCCGCGAGCGGGGAATCCTTTGTCGTCGTGGGGAGGTGTTCCGAGTGGGCGCTCAGGGAATATCCGGGCTTGATTACTTTTTTTGTGATCGGGGACTGGGAGAAGAGAATCCAGCGCATTATGGAGGTGTATCATCTCGGGAGGACGGCGGCGGTTAATCAGACCAGACGTCACGATTTGTATCGGAAAACCTATCATAATATGCACTGTGATTTCAAGTGGGGACATCCCCACGGCTACGATCTGATGGTCAACAGCAGCAGGCTGGGGATCGACGGGACAACGGAGCTTCTGAAGGCTTATATAAGCCAGAGGAAGGCGGAGCGTCAGCCATAGTTACATCTGGCGCCGGACAACAAGGTATTCATCGCCGGGACGGTAAAAGGGGCACTCCTGTCGGTGGTTTTGCATGATGCGGGCAATGTCGTCCTCATCCATGTCCATGGAGCAGTAGTAAGCTTCGTCGTCTTCATCATATTCATTGAAGGCGCAGGTATCACAGCAAATCGGCATAAAATCTCCTTTCGGGGGGCGGTCAGGCGCCCCCTGTCTGATTGTGTCCACCCCTGTTTTCAAATAAATTGATTTTGACTTCTATCATAGCGGTAGCCTATGGCGGCGAGCGCTTCGGTCAGCGCCTGCGCATCCGCCATATGCGCGGCGGCCAGCTCCTCGAGGCTGGGATAATGGTCGCGCAGCTGCGTGTTGATGACGCTTAAAAGGATGACAGGGTCTTTGGGCAGCGTCATAGCGCTGCCTCAATAAATCCGCGGAACAGCGGGTGCGGCCTGTTCGGGCGGGACCTCAGCTCCGGGTGGGCCTGCGTTGCGATAAACCACGGGTGATCCGGAATCTCGATCATCTCCACGATCCGTCCGTCCGGCGAGGTGCCGCAGAGCTTCATGCCGTGCTCGGTGAGCACGGTGCGGTAATCATTGTTCACCTCGTAGCGGTGGCGGTGGCGCTCTGCGATCTCCTCCGTCCCGTAAAGGCGGTAAGCCAGAGAAGACTTATCCAGAACGCAGGGATAGGAGCCGAGGCGCAGGGTGCCGCCGATATCCTCCACGCCGTTCTGGTCGGGCAT
>CAZNQZ010000092.1:0-2872 GCA_964575245.1 uncultured Lachnobacterium sp.
CCCGTACAAATCCCAAATACGCAGGCTCCTTAATTCCGCCAATGGGCTTACCTCACTGATTTCATTGAGAGCCAAATCCAATTCAAACAAATTTTTCAGATCTGACAACGGGCTTATATCGCTGATTTTATTTTCATTCAAATTCAACTGCCTCAGTTCTTTCAATTCCGCCAATGGGCTTATATCACTGATTTCATTTCCCCACATATTCAAATACGTCAGATTTTTTAATTCCGACAACGGACTAATATCACTGATTTCATCCCTTCTCAACTCCAAGCTTTTCAGGTTCGTCAGATTCTTCAGCGGACTTAAATCACTAATTTTATAACCCATTAATCCCAGAGATGTCAGCTTCGTTAATCCCACCAGCGGACTTAGATCGCTGATTCCATTTCCAATCAAATTCAACTGTGTCAGCTTCGGCAACTCCGCCGCTATTTCTGCAAAAGTATCTAACTCAGATATACCGACACCGTCGATGTTTAGCGATCGCAATTGTGACAACTGCTGAATTTTTCTTATATTCTCCGCATCCAGATCCCCTGACAGGTTGATTGCATCGTCATACTCAATCTCATAAAACTCCCAATCAAGCTCCCAAAACATATTATACCTGTTATAAATAAGCAGGCTTGTCGTCGTAGCTATGTCGATATCAACACCACAAATATTCACAGAACCCATCGACCCGAAAATCGGGGGTTCCTCCTCACCCTCACTCTTGACCGAAACCTCGCAGATGGCTGTTTTATTGTCACTTGTTGCCGTAATGATAGCCGCTCCTGTCGTCACTGCCTTAACGACACCTTCCCCATCAACAGTGACAACCGCCGGATTATCGGATGACCACGTCACCTCAATCACTGACTGGTTTTCTGTCGCTATCAATTGAAATTCTTCACCAACATCCAGTATCAGTTCGGTTCTATTGAGCTCAATCGCCGTCTCCTGCACCGCATCCTCATCTACAGTAACTGTGCAGATGGCAGTTTTCCCGTCTCCAAAAGCCGTAATGATAGCCGCTCCAGTTGTCACTGCCTTAACGACGCCATTCTGATCAACGACGGCAACCGCCGGATTACTTGACGACCACTGTATCTCAACCGAAATATCTGTCGGATCAGTAGTTACTTTTATTGCTCTTTCCTCGTTGACCTTTAAGGTCATTTCCGTCGGATCAAGTACAATCGAATTTAAGGTTGGTGCACTCGGATATATCGGAATACTCGGATATATCGGCGTGCTCGGATTTATCGGCGTCGGGTTCGTCGGCGCTGTCACGTTCTCCGACTGGCCTGCGTTTACATTCTGTGTGCCGGTCGGCGCGGTAACCGCTACGCTCGCCATCGACTTATTATCCACCGTCACCGTTATGTCTGACGAATCCGCCTTGACAGTGCTGCCCTCCGCACCCCACGCAAGCTCGACCTTCACATTTGCGAAGGTCTCAATTTTTACCGGAACAGAGGCCGTCACCTTCGTGTCAGCCGCCTCCTTCGCAATGATCACCGGAACCTCCTTTGCAGAACCGGAGATCTCTAGCGCCGCGGACTCCTTTACATCGACCTTACCGACCGCTCCGTCAGCCCTGACTGTTACCTCTGCATGTTCTCCCTGTACCGAAATCTCCGCGATTGCCGCATCTCTCTCGGCTACGGCCTCAACCTTCGCCTCCGCCCCAATCTCAACCCGGTTAACGGTCGCGTTCGCCTCCGCGACAATCCTTACCGTCGCGTCCTTGCCCGCCGCTACCGTGCCGACAGCTGCGTTCTTTTCCACGACAATCTGCACATTGGTGTTTCCGCCTGCTACAATATTGCTCACGCTTGCAGTTCCCTGCACAACAATTGTGACTTTTGCGCTCTCTTGCGCAGAAGCCGACGCAGAGATCGAGACACCGGATACCTTCGCGCCTGCAGCCGCCACGATGCGCGCAACCGACGTCTCAACAGTAAACTGATTACCGGACGCGTACTCCGTAAAGGTTTCCGGTTTGATGGACTTGATGGTGATGTCCTTAAACACGCCGCGGTTCGAGACGTCCGCATTCGGCGCATCAACCACAAGGCTTACCTTGGAATAGTCTCCCTTCGGAATCGAGAAGCTTCTCGCCGCGTCGGTCTTAATCGTGATCTCCCTGATCTTTGAATTGTTCAGTGCCTCCTTCAGACCCGCCTGCTTTTTGACCGTCACGGACCTGCTCTTGACCGTCACCTTACAGGTGAGCCTGTAGGTTTTTGCCTTCGCGGACTTCGCCGCCCTTGTCTTAATGGTCGCCGTGACCTTCGCCGTCCCGGCCTCCACCGCCTTCACGACGCCCACCTTTGATACGGTCGCCACCTTCTTATTGCCCGACGACCAGGTAACCTTTGCGTCCTTCGGCAATTTCTTCACCTTGAGCGTGGCTTTCCCGCCCGTGTAAAGTGTAATTTTCGATGATGACAGCTTTGGCGACGCCGCTGCCTGCACATTCGCCGGAATCATCCCGATGACGAGCAGAAGCGCCAAAAACGCTGCCAACAATCTTTTTGTTGCCTGTTCTTTCATTCCCTTACCTCCATTCAACTGACAGTATATTTTACGCAAAATATTTTACACTAATAGTTGATAACTGTCAACAATATAAAGATATGCGTTCATCCATAAGTTGAATTCTATCCGCTACACTGAATTAAACCATTAGTTAAATAGATTTTGCCAGATTCCGCTCAATTTCTGCCACAAACGAAACAGAAAGGGGAACCCTATGTATCATTCATCCAAATTCTCAGAAAACCTCCGCGCACTGCGCACCGCCCGCGGCATGTCGCAGAGAGAGCTCGCCTCGCGCCTCTCTCTGACCTCGTCGGTCATTTCCGCCTACGAGAAC
>CAZNQZ010000092.1:2882-7455 GCA_964575245.1 uncultured Lachnobacterium sp.
CGTCCATTTTCAACTGCAGCTGTGATGAGTTGCTGGGATACAAATGTGATAAAAAAGCCTCCGAACGGAAGCTCATTGATGTGTCTGACCTAAACAGCCAGCAGCTTCGCGCGATCAACAGCGTACTCGAGGCCTTCCGAGGGGAAGGAAACGAAAAATAATCGATAATGCTGCCTTGACGAACTATACCCCAAATGGTTATGATTAAGGAAACGCTGATCTCATCATCGTTTTCTTAGTCATGACAATAAACAAATTTCCGAAAGATGAAAAGGAGTGGAGGAGAAAAATGAAAATCATGAAAACGATGGCTATGCTGCTCGCAGGATGCCTGACTTTTCAGGCATGGCCTGCCGCCGTGCCGGTCTATGGCGCAAAGCCCATAGTGGGTGCCGCTCTGGCGGAAGGCACAAAGGGCTATCTGGAAGTGGAGGTCCGGTCTTCTCAGCTATTTCCGTACCCGGGCCAGGTGACCGTGCAAATCAGTGACGGCGAAAAAAAGACGGAAACCCAGATACTGATTTTTGGCAGTTCGGATTCTGCTAAAACAGCCCTGTTTCCGGTTACCGACGGTGACTATACCGTGACTGTGCAGTCAGACAAATTCGCGGATTATACACAGACGGTCTGCGCAGAGGAAGGCTGGATCACGAAAATTTCGGTCTGCCCCGAGCGGATGGAGCCAGGAAGCGCCGCCGCCCCGGGATGGTTCCGGATTGGCGACGTAAACGGGGATTGGCAGGTCGATCAGAGAGATATCGATGCTCTTTTAGCAGCCATCCGCCAGAATACGCAGGATGCCAGAGCCGATCTGAACGGCGATGGGACCGTAGACATGATGGATTTACAGTACGCGGTTCAGAGTCTGGATGAAAATCAGGAATCCTGCATCGAACGGCTGGGACTTGCCAGAGGCATTCAGGCTGTCAATGGGACTACCATCGACGGCAGCATGGACGATTTCCTAAACAACGGAAAAGCAATCACTCTGAAACCGCAGAATGCGAATGCGCTTATCTCAGAGAATAACCCGGTGAGCCTGGGATTTACGTTAGCAGACGGGAATTCGGCGGCGGTTCCGCTCGAAGGGCTTTGTATCCAGACGTCTGTTTTCACGGACGCACAGGGAACGATCTGCAGTGAAATTGAAAGAGGGACAGTGTCTGTAGTTTACATGGATGAGAGCGGTGCAGAACGGACAACGGTATTCCCCCTGTCGTCTGCAGCCGTGCCCGCTCTGATGAAGGCCGCCGCCGCGGTCTCTTTGGTGCGGGCCTCCGGCGGAGGCGTACAGATAGACGCGGACGGCAAATTGATTCTGGATTTCGGAACAAGACTTGCCGTGAAGCGTGTGACAATCACGATTACCGGAACAAAGAAAACGGAGCCATTGGTCAACATCGCGAAGGTGGAATTTGTGGGGGACATGGCAAACCGGATACCGGCTCCGCAGCTTGACATTCCGTCCATTAAGGAGGTCGTTTCTCTGGATAAGGCGCTGACGGTTTCCTGGTATCCGAGGACAAATGTGACCGGATATGAAATCTGTGTTTCAGGTCCTGTAAAGGGCCAGTCGAAGCCGGAGACACAGATTGTCCGCGTATCAGGCACAACGCACAGCGTCTCTTCCATAAACGGCAAAAGTCTGCTCAATTTTAATAAATATACCATAAAAGTCCGTTCGGTCAATGACGATTGGAGCAGCCCATGGTCAGAAGAACGGATTGGGGAACCCAAACCGCAGAGCCTCCCTGCGCCCGTGGACAATGTCAGGGCACAAGGAGCTTACCGGTCAATCAATGTCACCTGGAAGAACATGGACGACGCAGACGGATATATGCTCTACTACAAAAAGACACAGGATAACAGCGCGGGCTACCGTCCGGTGGTGGAGGGCTATGTGCAGACGGCCTCCGGTGAAGGGAAGCTGGGCGTTACGCGCTATCTGATTTCGGGCCTGGAGGATGACGTGGAATATTCTGTATATGTGGTAGGATGGAATACGCTCGGATGGGGGAGACCGTCTTTGATTTCCCTTGCGACGACAAAAAGTATCGAAACTCCGAAGCTTCCGAATTATAAACTGTTGAACAGGCCGAAGGGCGTCGGGGTGGTCAGCGAGCACATCGTAAACGCCTGGATTGGCGGGAGCGGCGGCGCCAGGATGATTGGAAGCGCATTGGATAAAGACTATGCGAAGAGCGGCCTTGGGCTGGTGGACAATGATTATTCCTCATACTGGATGAAAGAGGACTGGGATGACGGAATCTCCTATCCCGCGGCGGACAAGGGCATGTGGGTTGCCCTGGACAATGAATATCAGATGAATTACATTACATTTGCGGCGGCAAATGATATGGTTCCGCTGGAACGAGTCAGAATCGGGTACTGGAATGCAGGGAACCCATCCACGGAGCAAACGGTAGGCGCGCGCCTTCTGGAAAAGAAAGATAGTCACAACCGTTCCTATTATATTGTAAAATTTGATCGGACCATTACGGCGAATCAGATACGCATAAACCTCGGACGGACTTATTCCAGAGCGGCCATGATGGTGGGCGAAATACACTTCCACATGTACGATTCACTGGAAGATGACATTATGAGCCTTTATGACGATGAGATGCATACCACCTTAAAGGCCGGCGTGACGGCGGAGACAATCCTCGCGCTGAAGGCGCGTCTGGAAACGCCGGATCCAGTGAGCGTGGAAAGACATCCCCTCTATAACGAACTGGCTCTGGAGCTGAAAACAGCGGAAGAAATTTTAAACGCAAACCTGTCTCCTGCCTATGTGGTGGATAATCGGATCACGGCAAAAAAAGACGGTCATTTGGGATTTGGCGGCTTAAATGCATGGCAGCCCCTCGGCAAAGTCGCATACACGGGAGAGACGCTGATCATCTATGTGGGCCATAATACAAAAAGGACAGGGGATGCGGCTGATCTGCAGCTGGTTGTGACACAGCACCATGCCGAGGCCAGCGCTTTTGCACGGACGGTACGCCTGAAAGTGGGAAGAAATGAAATTACGGTTCCACAGATTATGTCGTCGGCCTTTGAGTGGGGCGGGCAGCTCTATGTGGCCTATACCGGAAACAGCGCCGCTGATCGGTATGCGGTCCGCATCAGCGGAGGCAGCGACATTCCTGCACTGAACATTTACAAAAAATCCGGAGAGGAACGCACGAAGGCAATTCAGGCTTATGTGGAAGAGCTTGAACGCTACGTGGGAACAATCCCGGCTAAGCATGAAGAGCTTCACAAGGGAACGAAGCATGTCAATTACGACTACGATCAGACAAACTGTATTTTAAACGCGACAGACCTCATGCTGGATGAAATGATGTATTCCCTTCCGGCCACGCAGGTTTGGGCGGGAATCAAAAATGCCGGAGATAAAGCGGCGAAGCTGGATCAGGCGTTGCATGCAATGGATGACGCCATGACCCTGTTCTATCAGCACAAAGGCCTGAGCGATGAGGCGGGGAATGTCCGGGGCAATAACGCAAGGCCCTCGCAGCACCTGAATATCCGCTACATGAGAATGTTTGCAGGAGCTTTCATGTACGCTTCGGGCAACCATATCGGAATCGAGTGGGGTTCAGCGACAGTGGCGGGCGCCCCCAAAGATCTGTCAGGTTTTGGCTGGGGCATTGGGCACGAAATCGGCCATAACATCAATCAGGGGTCCTATGCCGTAGCGGAGGTGACAAACAATTATTTTGCTTATCTGCTGACAGGCAAAAGACGCTTTACCTACGAGAATGTGTACAGCAAGGTAACTTCCGGATCGGTGGGGCGTTCCTCCAATGTGTTTACGCAGCTTGCCCTGTACTGGCAGCTTCATCTTGCCTTTGACGACCAGACGGATGACCGGCATATTTATGATAATTATGAAGAACAGTTTCAAAATCTGTTCTTTGCCCGGGTAGATACCTATGCCAGAAATCCGGATAAGGCTCCCCAGCCGGGCCTGACTTTGAACGGAGGCTCGGAGCAAAACCTGATGCGGCTCGCCTGCGCGGCGGCGAACAAAAATATCCTCCCCTTCTTTATCCGATGGGGCATGACGCCGGACGAAGCAACCACAGCTTATGCCGCAAAATATGCGGCGGAGGAAAAAGCGCTTTACTATGTCAACGATGACGCAAGGAATTACCGCGTCTCGCATCCGGGTGAAAAGAATACCATCAAAAACACCGACGCGATCCGTGACGTGAGCGCAGCCGCAAAATCCAATCGGGCGGAAATCACAATTGCAGCGAATGTAGACGCAGATTTGATTTTGGGTTATGAAATCAGCCGCAGCATGACTTCAAACGGCAAAAAGACGACGCAGATTATCGGATTTATACCAATTGACACGGCGGAATCCACCGTCTTTACAGACACGATTTCAACTGTCAATAACCGGGTAATGGAATACGAGGTTCGGGCAGTGGACAAATATCTGAATTACTCCAATGCCAAACCGGCGGGATCGGTGAAGATTGAGACGGGCGGAGTCTTAAACAAAGAGCTGTGGACCGTGGAAACGACGATGGAATCCGGGGACGATACGGCTGTTGAC
>CAZNQZ010000093.1:0-7451 GCA_964575245.1 uncultured Lachnobacterium sp.
CCAGCGGGTTGCTGAAGGACATCTTGATTTGTCAAGAAATCTGCATGAAGCATTGAAAATTGACAGCGAAAAAGAAATGCTGGCGATCCGGGTAAGTGTTCTTGAAACTGAATTGCGCAGAATTAAGGCACAGCTTGAGATAGCATAAGTGGTTACATATATCATATTCAAAAATTTGGTTGACGAACACCTTTTCCTATGCTATACTATCCGAGTATGCCGCACAGTGAGGTCATAAATATGCGCAGTTTTGGGGCGCGTATACCATAACTGGCGAGTAATGATTATAGGAGGTGCCATTATGTACGCAGTGATAGCAACAGGTGGTAAACAGTACAAAGTATCCGAGGGCGATATCATTACCATTGAAAAGCTTGGCGCAGATGCCGGTGAGAAGGTTACATTCCATCAGGTTCTGGCAGTGTCCGGAGACGATATGAAGGTTGGAAATCCGACCGTTGCCGGAGCATCTGTCGAGGCCTCTGTCGTGAAAGAGGGCAGAGCGAGGAAGGTAATCGTCTACAAGTACAAGAGAAAAACCGGTTATCACAAGAAGAACGGCCACAGACAGTCGTTCACGCAGGTCAAGATCGACAAAATTCTTGTATGATCAAAGTCACAGTTCACCGGAGACATGGGAAGGTGGCCGGATTTCGGTGCATTGGGCATTCCGGTTACGCGGCGTCCGGCAGGGATATCGTCTGTGCGGCGGTCTCGATGCTGGTCATCAACACGGTCAATGCCATTGAAGCGTTCACCGCATCCAGGTATACGCTGGATACGGAGGAGCAATCGGGGCGGATCGATTTTGTGCTGAAGGGAGAGCCAGATCACGATACAGGGCTTTTACTGGATGCGATGTTTCTGGGTTTGCAGGACGTACAAAACAATTACGGGAATGAGTATCTCATTCTGGAATATGAGGAGGTGTAAGACATGTTGAATATGAACCTTCAGTTTTTTGCTCATAAAAAGGGAGTTGGTTCTACCAAGAACGGCCGCGACTCCGAGTCTAAGAGACTGGGCGCGAAGAGAGCGGACGGGCAGTTCGTAAAGGCTGGCAATATTCTCTACAGACAGCGCGGTACCAGAATTCACCCGGGTGTGAATGTGGGGATCGGCGGAGACGATACACTGTTTGCCAAGGTGGACGGTGTGCTGCGCTTTGAGAGAGTCGGAAGAGACAGAAAGCAGGCTTCTGTATATCCGGTAAACGAATAATGGATGGACCCGGCTGTTTGAGGCCGGGTTTCTTTGTATGCGCAGGGGCGCGTAAGGAATTTAGCAGCTTCGCTGCACGCGCCCCGCGCGGCGGGCGGGGTCGATGAACTCCCCCTGCTCGATTGCGCAGGGGAGACAGATTTTTAAGGAGTTGCTATGTTTAAGGATCGTGCGGCGATTATCATAAAATCCGGTAAGGGAGGGGACGGGCATGTGTCCTTCCGGCGGGAGAAATACGTGCAGAACGGCGGCCCGGACGGCGGGGACGGCGGCAAAGGAGGGGATGTCATCTTTGTTGTCGATGAGGGGATCAACACCCTCTCGGACTTCCGCCACCGCAGAAAATACGCGGCAGAGCCCGGCGAGGACGGAGGCAAGCGCAACTGCCACGGGAAAAACGGAAACGACCTTGTCCTGAAGGTGCCGGAGGGAACCGTCATAAAGGACGCGGATTCCGGAAAGGTAATCGCGGATCTCTCGGGTGGAAACCGGAGGGTGGTACTGCTGCGGGGCGGCAGGGGCGGGATGGGCAATCAGCATTTTGCAACTGCCACGATGCAGGCACCCAGATATGCGCAGCCGGGGAAGGATGCGATTGAGCTTGAGGTGCTTCTGGAGCTGAAGGTGATCGCGGACGTCGGGCTGGTCGGGTTTCCGAATGTGGGGAAATCCACCTTTCTCGCGCGTGTCACAAATGCGCAGCCGAAGATTGCAAACTATCATTTCACGACCCTGCAGCCGAATCTTGGGGTGGTGGATTTTGAGGATGGCGGCTTTGTGATCGCGGATATACCGGGACTCATTGAGGGCGCGTCGGAGGGCGTGGGTCTCGGGCACGAGTTCCTGCGGCACATTGAGCGCACGAAGGTGATCATTCATATCGTAGACGCCGCCGGGACGGAGGGGCGCGATCCCATCGCGGATATTCATGCGATTAACCGGGAGCTGGCTGCCTATAATCCCAGGCTTTTGGACAAGCCCTGGGTGATTGCCGCCAACAAGATCGACGCGCTGCCAGAAAACGGGGCCGAAGCCGAGAGTATTGTGCTTCTAAAGAAAGAATTTGAAAAGGACGGAGTCCGGGTGTATCCGATTTCTGCGGTCAGCGGACAGGGGGTCCGGGAGCTTTTGTTCCATGTGAGGGAGCTGCTGGCAGAGTGCCCGGCGGAGACCTTTGTCTATGAGGCGGAGTTTGATCCGGCGCTGCATTTTTACAGGGAGGAACCCTACACGATCGAGCGAGATTCTGACGGCGCGTATGTGGTGGAGGGGCCAAGAATCGAGAAGATGCTGGGCTACACCAATATCGACACGGAGAAGGGCTTTGTCTTTTTCCAGAGGTTTATGAAGGAGCAGGGGATCATTGACGCCTTGAAAGAGCAGGGCATGACGGAGGGGGATACCGTGCGCATGTACGGGTTTGATTTCGAGTATTTTGATTGATATGTCATAAAAGGGGTAGATTATGAATAGCAGACAGAGAGCATATCTGGGGAGTCTGGCGACAAATATGGACGCGATTTTTCAGATCGGAAAGGCGTCACTGACGCCGGAGATTGTCGAGGCGCTGGATCAGGCGCTGGAAAAACGGGAGCTGATCAAGGTTTCGGTGCTCAAAAACTGTGCGGATGACCCGCGGGAGATCGCGGAGATGATAGCGGGACGCACACGCGCACAGGTGGTCAAGGTCATCGGCAAGAAAATGATTTTTTACCGCCAGCCGAAGAAGAACCCCAAGATCCGTCTTCCGGAATAGCGATGAGGAGGCTGGGGATTTTAGGCGGGTCCTTTGACCCGGTTCACAACGGACACCTGCATATGGCAAGGAGTGCGCGCGCTGGCTTTGATCTGGATGAGGTTTGGCTGATGCCCGCCGGGCATTCTCCCAACAAGGACGAGGGAGGGATGGCGGCGGCGGAACATCGGTTTCACATGTGCGAGCTGGCGGCGAGGGAGGAAGGAATCCGGGTCAGCCGTCTGGAGATTGACTCCAAAGAGCGCAGCTACACCTACCGGACACTGGAGCGCCTGAGGATTGACATGCCTTCCACAGAGCTGTTTTTTATTATGGGCGGAGACTCGCTGGACTATCTGGAGCAATGGGTAAAGCCGGAGCGGATCTGTGAGCTGGCAACGATTCTTGTGGTGCCGAGAGATTCCTTTGACACGATGGCGCTTGACGCTAAAATTCGAGAATTGCAGGCTCTGTTTTCCTGCAGGATCGAGATTGTCCCCGCAAGCCTTGTGCCCCTGTCCTCCACGGGCCTTCGGGCGCGGCTGCGGGCTGGCACGGCGGACCCGAAGGATTTTCCGGAGGGAGTCTTTTCGTATATCCGGGAGCACGGCCTGTACGGCGCGCTGCGGCTTTAGAGTGCGCACGCATTCCGCGAGACTATGATTCAGGAGCATGGAGAGTCGATGAAGATGGATCTGCATGATATCAGAAAAAAACTAAAAAAGGATCTGGACAAGGCGCGCTATGAGCACACGAGAGGCGTGACATACATCGCCGCGGCTCTTGCCATGGCCCACGGGTATTCCATAGAGAAGGCCATGCTGGCGGGGCTTCTGCACGACTGTGCCAAGTGCATGCCGACAGGGGAAAAGATTGCGCTGTGCGACAAACATCACATTTTGATCACAAAGGTGGAGAGGGAGAATCCTTCGCTTCTGCACGCCAAGGCGGGTATGGCGCTGGCGGAGGAGAAGTACGGGATTACCGACCCGGAGATCCTGCACGCGATCAAGGTGCACACCACCGGCGAGCCGAACATGAACACGCTGGACAAGATCATCTATATTGCCGACTACATCGAGCCGGGGCGCGATCAGGCACCGCATCTGGATGTGATCCGGCAGATCGCGTTTGCGGACTTAAACCAGTGCATGGCGGAGATCCTCTCTGATACCCTGCACTATCTGAGCGACCGTAAGGGGGCCATCGACCCCGCGACGGCCATCACCTATGAATTTTATAAGCCATACGGAAAGGAGCAGCCATGGAAACAATCGATATAGTCAAAAAAGCGGTAGATGCCCTGAGAGACAAAAAGGCGGAGGATGTGACGGTCATTGACATCACGGAAATCTCCACCGTGGCGGATTACTTTATCATCGCAACCGGAGGCAGCCGGAATCAGCTTACCGCCATGCAGGACGCCGTGGACGAGGCGCTGTACCGGGAGGGACTGCAGATCAAACAGGTGGAGGGCAACAGCCGTTCCACATGGATTCTTATGGACTATCGGGACGTGATTGTGCACCTCTTCTCCAAAGAGGACCGCATGTTCTATGATCTGGAGAGGATCTGGCGGGACGGAAAGGTGATTGAGGTCTGACGATGCATTATAACTGCCTGATTGTGGACGACGAAACCGATCTTGCCCGGATGACCTGTGAATATTTTGAGATCTTTGGCGTGAGCGCCTGCTTCGCGGGGACGGGAGAGGAGTGCTTTGCCTTTTTCCGGGAGCATGAGGCGGATATTCTTCTGCTCGACATCAATCTGGAGGGGGAGAGCGGGTTTGATATCTGCCGCAGGCTCAGGGAGGAGCAGGGATTGCCGATCCTGTTTATCAGCGCGAGGCAGAGCGACGACGACATTCTGATGGCCCTTGGAACCGGAGGGGACGACTACATCAAAAAGCCCTATACCTTAAGTGTGCTCCTGGCCAAGGTGAAGGCGATCCTAAAGCGCCTGCGGCAGAGCCTTCCGGAGGCGGCTGCGGCGCTGGAGACGGAGGCCTTCGGCCTGCATGAGGAGCGACTGGCGCTTGTGATGGACGGGCGGGAAATCCCGCTGAAGGCGAGGGAGTTTGCGCTTCTGAAATGCCTCTATGCCCACAGGGGCGCCATCGTCCGCAAGGAGCAGCTGTTCGCGGAGGTGTGGGGAGATTCCTTCTACAGCGACGGCACACTGAACGTACATATCCGAAGGCTGAGGGAGAAGATCGAGAGGGACCCCAACAGGCCGGAGATTATCAAAACGGTATGGGGGACCGGATATTTATTGGAACTATGAATATGAAAAGGCTTTTGATTGGATACAGTGTCCTGCTGCTTGGTCTGTCGGCGCTGTTTTTTTCTTTCTTTCAGGGTGTGGGGAATATACGGCGGGATATGGTATATTACAACGATGTGTGTCTTCGGATTGAGGCGGCGTTGGAGAGCGGGGAGTCGTTGGAGGAGCTGGAAACTGCGTATGACTGTGAGATTATTTTTTTGGAGGATGCGGACTATGAGCAGAGGGTAAACGCCGCCCTGCAGGAGGAGGCGCTGGTCATGGACTGCCGTTTCGGGGAGGGCGCAGTCGGAAAAATTGTGTGGCCGGAGACAAAAAAGGCTCTTGACCATATGAAGCGGCGGCTGTTTCTCGGCGGGCTTGCCGGCTTTTTTATTCTGGCAATTGCCGGATACGGGCTGCTCCTGTATATTTATTTCGCTTTTATCCGCCCTTTTCATGACCTGCAGCATTTCAGCCGGCAGGTGGCGAAGGGCAATCTGGACTTCCCCCTTGCCATGCGAAGGCACAATTATTTCGGAGCCTTCACGGAGAGCTTCGACCTGATGCGGGAGGAGCTCAGGCAGGCGAGGGAGAGTGAATACCGGGCAAACCAAAGCAAGAAGGAGCTGGTGGCGGAGCTCTCCCACGACATCAAAACTCCGGTTTCCACGATCCTTGCGGCCTGCGAGGTGCTTGAGGTGCGGGAGACGAAGCCGGACACCCTCGAAAAAGTGGGAATCATCCGGGCGAAGGCCATGCTCATCGACAGGCTGGTCAAGAATCTCTTTCACGCCGCGCTGGAGGAGCTGGAAGTGCTCAAGGTGGAGCCGGTGGAGGAGAGCTCCCTTGTGATACAGGGCATTCTCTCGGAGCTGGGGGCATACGGTGAGGTGGAGACGGAGGGGGAGCTGCCGGAGTGCCTGGTTTATATGGACCCGCTGCGGCTGGAGCAGGTCATCGACAACTGCGTCAACAATGCGTGGAAATACGCCCACAGCGCCGCCTCTGTGACCTTCGCGGAGGAGAGAGAGGGAATCTCTCTGTGTATCCGCGACCACGGCGGAGGTGTATTGGAGGAGGAGCTGCCAAGGGTTATGGAAAAATTTTACCGGGGCAGCAACGCGAAGGGGCGGGAGGGCTCCGGGCTGGGGCTCTACCTCGCAAAGCTTTTCATGGAGCAGATGAAGGGAGGGATTGCCTGCCGAAATGAAGAGGACGGGTTTGTGGTGGAGCTTTTTCTGCGGAAGGTGTGAAGCAGGTAAGAAGCAGGGTAACTATGAAGGTACTGAATAGTTAAGAAACAGGTAAGAAACAGGCAGGGAACAGATTAAGACTCCCGCGGGAGAACATGCTAGGATAAAGATGCCGGAAGGATTCCGGCATCTTTTTGAACATATGCCCGATACAGAAAGGAGAATGAAAATGGAAGACATACTTTGCGCGAAGGATCTGTGCAAAACCTTTTCCAACGAGAGCGTGCAGCAGCATGTACTCAAAAACCTGAATCTGTCCGTGCACCGGGGGGATTTCACAGTGATTATGGGAAATTCCGGCTCCGGTAAGAGCACGCTTCTCTATGCCCTCTCAGGTATGGACCGCCCGACCCTCGGCAGCATCACCTGCCAGGGGGAGGAGATCTCCCGCTACAGCAATGACCGGCTTGCAGTTTTTCGCAGAAAGCACTGCGGCTTTGTGTTCCAGCAGAACTATCTGAATGACACCATGAGCGTGCTGGACAATGTGATGATCTGCGGTATGCTTGTGACGAAAAACCGGCGGGAGCTTGCCGCGAAGGCGAAGGAGCGCCTGCTGGCGCTGGGGCTGGCGGAGGAGAGCTTTCACAAGTTTCCGGCACAGCTCTCCGGCGGAGAGCAGCAGCGGGTGGCTGTCGTGCGGGGGATGATCAACGATCCGGAGATTCTATTTGCCGACGAGCCCACCGGGGCTTTAAATTCCCAGAACGCAAAGCGCGTGCTGGACGCCTTCACTGCGCTCAACGCGGCGGGGCAGAGCATCGTCATGGTGACCCATGATATGCGGTCCGCGCGGCGGGGAAACCGTATCCTCTATCTGAAGGACGGCGTTATCACCGGAGAGCTGGAGCTGGGGGCCTATCAGAGCGGGGATCGGGCGCGCCATGAGAGGCTGCAGGCATTTTTGTCGGAAATGGGGTGGTAGCATGGGAGAAAGCTTTTTTATCGCCAAAAATAACCTGAAAAAAAAGAAG
>CAZNQZ010000094.1:0-7367 GCA_964575245.1 uncultured Lachnobacterium sp.
TGAACACCCGCCTCCAGTAGCTGCTTCATTGAAATTACGCTCATTTTTCTACCTCCATCGGTTCATTCTTCCATACCCGGTTCATCCGCCGCGGCTCCCGCGGCTTCGCTCTCCACCGGATCGCGTAAATCCGGCACCTGAGCACCCGTGCATGTGTTTGATTAATAAAGCCTTTGGCATTATACCACGCCAAAGGCTGTTTTGCAAGCAATTTATTTCACATCTTTTCCATCCTGCAGCTCCCCGCTGTCCGCCTGCGATCCCCCGGATGGGTCCGGCCCATCGGAATCCTCCGGCTCACCCGGCATCACCATCCCGAGCGCCTCCGCGCGCTGGATAACCTCCTCGTCGGAGATCTCCTTTGCGCCTCTCGTGTAAAACGCGATGCTCAGCACGATCGAGGCAAACAGAATTCCCAGGCCGCAGCCCCTCAGATAATACTTAAAACGCATCTCATGCCCCCCTGTACAACTCGATTACAAGGCGCACCTCCCCGAGTCCTAAGCCCAGCTGTCTGGCAATTTCCACATCCGGAACTCCCTCGTCGCGCAGCGCGAGAATCCTGTCATTGTGATTCACATGCTCAGCACGATCCTCTTCGGGTTCGTGCTCCGCCCTCTCCGGTTCCTCTGAGGCCAAAAGAGTCTCCTCCCCGTGCCCGGGCACGCCCGAAACCTCCGGTTCCTGCGGCGAAGTCTTTCGCTGTATACTGCTCTCCAGCTCCTTCGTGGCCTCCGCAACACTGTACAGCATCTCGTTCCCCGAGCTCTTCACCTGCTTGGAGAAATCACGGAGCTGATCCGCAAAGCGCGTCAGCTCCACATGCTTGTCATTGAGCATGTTGTAAAGGAAGATGATCTCGCTGTGCGTCTTGTTCATGGACTCGATCACGGTATCGGAATACTCGTTGATCGCCATGATCTTCTCGTTTGTCTCCTTCTCCAAAGCGCGCTTTGTAACCTCCGCCGCCTCGGAGACCGCCTCGGTGAGGGAGTCGTCGATCTCGGACTCCGCGCTCCTCAGCTGCCGCTCCACAATTACCTTCATTTCCTTTTCACTGAGGCTGGTAAGCCGCTCGAGATCCCTGTGCGAAAGCTTTTCCTCAACAAAAAAGCTGACCAGGATAAAAGCGACCCCAATCAGGATCAGTATCACTTCCAATGGTGTCATGCCATCCCTCAAACCTTGATATCAAAACCGGAACTGCCCTGCTTTTTGATCACGCGGTCCCCGCCTGCAGGCGTTCCGTCCTTTTTTTCCTTTTTGCTGCGTCCTCTGGCAAAATATTTCCCCTTGCCCTCGTCTCTGGCGTCCGCGTCGTTCTTCATCTTCTCACTGTTTTCGGGGTTCACTACCTGACGGGACAGAGCCTCCTCCCTCGAGCGCACCTGCACCTGTATATTCTGCTGGTCAACCAGCGGCTTCGCATCCTCCTGATGCTTGATCAGATTCATGTCCACGCTGCGCGGTATCATCGCATTGTTAATCGGGGTTATCGCCATACTCCTACTCCTTAATCCACAAAGACATTCATGTAAGGTCCCATTTTTTTGCGCATTTTGACAAGTGCCTTGGTGTGGAGCTGCGATACGCGCGATTCCGACACCTCCAAAAGCCTGCTGATCTCCTTGAGCGTCAGCTCCTCATAATAATAGAGCTCGACGACCCGTCTCTCCTTTTCCGTCAAAAGCTCCAGTGAGGCGGCGAGCATATCCCTTAGCTCCGCCTCCTCGACAACCTCCTCCGGCTGCGAAAAATGCGACTGGCTGACACTGTCAACCACCGGCTCCGGCCCGTTCTCCTCGAACTCGTTTAAGGAGACGACATTAGTCACCTGCATCTGGGACTGCCACGAACAGAGCTCCTCCTCCGAGAGTCCGAGTGCCGCCGCCAGCTCGCCGTCCGTCGCCGTGCGCCCGGTCCGCATCTCAATCTCCTTGATCGCCTCGTCCATCTTGCGCTGGCGCTGGCGCACCGTCCTCGGAATCCAGTCCATCTTGCGGATCTGATCCAGTATGGCTCCGCGGATTCGCAGACTCGCATAGGTTTCAAACTTGACATTTTTCTCGAGGTCAAACTTGTCAATGGCGTCGATCAGCCCGAAAATCCCGTAGCTCACCAGATCTTCGTACTCCACATTGTAACCGAGATACATGCTCAGCCTTCCGGCTACCAGCTTTACCAGCTGGGAATATTCAATTATCAATTGTTCACGCAGCTCTCTGGACGGCTTTTTCCGGTACACGTCCCAGAGCTTTTCCCTGTCAACTGTCTTCATTTGACCCGCCTTTTCGGTTATTGTTCAACTGCGTCAATATTCTCCAGCTCCTCTTCGGCTTCTGTCTGCCCGCCGTCTGTCCCGGGTTCCGCCTCCGCATCGCCCTCCTCTGGCACCTCCTCCTCCGGTTCTTCCATCTGCTTAAAATTGGCTTCCACAATCCACTGTACCAGAGTGCCGAGCACATAGAATACAATCAGCACCAAAAGCAGCCTGACGGTGAAGGCCAGCGGAGACATTCGGTTGGCAAACGCCAAAACACAGTTGACCGCGCCCGCCAAAAGCATAATGAGCGCCGGCAGCAATCTTGTTTTCATAACTTCTGTACTCCTCTAAATCACCTTGGAAAATTTTCCCACTGCCTTGATGAGATAATCCCCGTTCTCACAGTTTAATTCCACTGTGCGCCCATAGTTGAGTCCGGTGTCCTCCGCAATCAGCGGAATCCTGAGCTGCTTTAGGATCATCCGGGCCGCCTCCGCGTTGCGCTGCCCGACATTTCCAAGGGCAGAACTGCCGGCCATCTCAAACATGCAGGCCCCTCCTGCAATTTTTGAGACCAGGCGTCTCTGATCTGCGCCGAGCTGAAGCACCCGGCGCAGCAGCTCCCGAATCCCGGTATCGCCGAATTTTGCAATATTTGAATTGTTTTTCAGCTTTGTACTGTCCGGCAGCATATAGTGAACCAATCCGCCGATCTTCATCACCGGATCATAGAATGTCAGGCCAATGCAGGAACCAAGCCCCAGCGTCGTCAGTACATCCGTTGAACGGCCGACCTGCAGGTCCGCCATGCCAACCTTGATTAAGTTTCCCACTTTCTGTTCATCTCCTACATTTGAATTCCAAAAGAAGTCATAATTTTGTCGTAGGACTCCTCCTCAGGCATTAGTATGAAATATCCGCCTATGAGAACCTCATCTCCGAACTCTGTCTCAATCAGTAGTGCATTGTTGCCGTACTGGCCAAACTGAATTGCCGGCACGGACAGGATGGCCCCCGCCATATCGACCGCTATGTAGGGGATGGACGGCGCGATGGTCAGATTGGTCATCCCGGAAAGAGCCGTCAGATAAGAGGCCGTAATAATATTGCCGATCTCCTTCATCGCGGACAGATCCATCTCATCGAAGTCATCCCTGCAGGCCGGATCGCGTCCCATAAGCTTGTTGACCAGATAATGCGCGGAGTCCATCTTCATCAAAAACATCATACTGCCCGTAATATCCATCGTCACCTCGAGAAAAATCCCGACAATGACTTCCTCCTCCGGACATATCGCCGTGCTCAGCTTCGCTACATCCATAAGCTCCACCTTGGGAACATTCATCTGAATGGTCTGATTGAGCATACCCGCGAGGGAAGTCGTCGCGTTTCCCGCTCCGATATTTCCGATCTCCCGCAAAACATCCATATACATTTCATTTACATTGTCCAGCGTAAATTTGCCCATGGCGCACCTCACTTTCCGCGCAGACTGCAGCGTTCGCTATCCATTATCTCTCTCGTCAATGATAGCGTTAATCTCTAAAAGCGAAATCAGCTGGTTCCCGTTTTTGCCGATCCCGTTGATAAAATTATCCTTTGCATGACCGGACTGAACGTTGTTCGGCTCAACCTGATCGGGCGAGAGCGTGACAACCTCGCTGACCGCATCCACAATCACGCCGAGCATACCCTTCTCCTCAATCTTTAAAATGATAATTCTCGAAGAATTCGTGATCACATCCTGATCCAGCCCCATCTTGACCCTTATGCTCATGACCGGGACAATCTCGCCGCGCAGATTGATTACGCCGAGGAAATAGACCTGTGCCTTCGGCACGCGCGTGATCTTCTGCATGCGCACAATATTGTCAATATAGCCGATGTCAATGCCGTATTTCTCACTGCCGATCTGTACGACTATGTACTGCTTGGTCTGCTTATCCACAGTTGTGTCTATCTTTAATTCTGACATGTCTTCCCCTCCATCACATCAGCGTGTTGGCATCCAGAATCAGTGCCACTTCGCCGTCTCCGAGTATCGTCGCGCCGCTGATCAGCTTATTGCCGTTGATATACTTGCCCAGCGACTTGATAACGATCTCCTGCTGCCCGATCAGATTGTCCACCACAAGTCCCACCTGGCTGTCGCCGCGCTTTACGATGACCACCGTGAGATTCTCCGGCTCCACCTCCATCGGTTCGATGTCGAGCACCTGGTCCAGACGGACAAGCGGAATAACGCTGCCCCTGAGATGGATGACCTCTTTGGCCTGCACATATTTGATATCCGTGACCGGAATATTTTCAATGTTGGAGATTGATCCGAGGGCAATCGCGTACTTCTCGTCCCGAATTTCGACCATCAGTGCCTGAATGATCGCCAGTGTCAGCGGAAGGCGGACGGAGAAGGTCGTTCCCTCGCCGATCGATGTCTTGACCTCCACATCACCGCCCAGCTGCTCAATTCCGGATTTTACCACGTCCAGACCGACGCCCCGGCCGGAGATGTCCGTGATCTTCTTCGCCATCGAGAAGCTCGGGAGAAACAGCAGATTGATGATCTCCTTCTGATTCATCGTCTCCGCCTGCTCCTCCGTGATGGTTCCGCGCTCAATCGCCTTGGCTTTGACCGCCTCAACGTCAATACCGTTACCGTCATCTCCCACCTGAATAATGACGTTATTGCCCTCCTGATAAGCATTCAGGAAGATATTCCCGGTCTCGGGCTTTCCTCTCTTAATGCGCAGCTCCGTATCCTCAAGACCGTGATCCGCGGAATTCCGCAGCAAATGCTGCAGCGGATCGCCGATCTGATCAACCACCGTGCGGTCAAGCTCGGTGTCCTCACCGGTCATCACAAGCTCCATCTTCTTGTTCAGCGTCCTCGACAGATCCCGGATCATGCGCGGGAACTTATTGACCACGCTCTCAATCGGAACCATCCGGACCTTCATCACAGACTCGTGGAGATTGGTCGTAATCCGCTCCAGATACTCAATCTGCTCATGGAAACTCTGGCTGGAATTGCCGCCCTCCGACGAGCTGATCGATACAAGGCTGTTTTTTGCAATAATCAGCTCGGACACCTGATTCATCAGTGCGTCGAGCTTTTCAATATCCACGCGGACCGTGCGGTTCGTCGCAGGCTTGCCGCCAGCCTTCTTCGCCTGTCCCTGCGGCTCCTCCTTCTTTGCGGGGGCAGCGCTCGGCTTGACCGGAGCGGGCTTTGTCTCCTCCGTCACCCCGGCGGGCGCCTCCTCGGCAGGCTCCGTGAAATCAGTCAGCTCCTCGGCGTAGACCGCCTCGATCTCTGAGACATTCTCCGCCGCCTTCTGGATGGTCTCCAGATTTTCCGTGGAAGCGATATAAAAGCTGAAATCCAGATCAAACTTCTCGTCCTCAATGTCCTGGGAGCTCGGCTGGTAGACGACGATCTGACCGTACTCCTCCACCGCGCGGAACACGAGGAACGCGCGCGCAGCCTTCAGCAGGCACTCGCTCTGAATCCGGACCGTTACCCCGTATATGTGCTGTCCCGACTCCTTTAATGAGTTGAGCTTCTTGCGGTCCCCGTCATCCAGCTCAATCTCAAGATACTTTTTGCCGTCCGCAGAGGACGAGGACGCCGGTGCAGGCGTCTTATCTGCCCCGGGAGCATCCTCCTCCGCAGGCTGGTTGTTCGCCTTTGCGATCGCGTTGTTCAGCTCCTTGATAATCAGCTCATTGTCCTCTTTGCCCTCGTCGGAGCTCGCCTTGATATTGTCAAGGTAACCCTCAATCGCGTCCAGACACTTGAACAGCAGGTCGATCATGCTGCTGTCCACGGACAACTTATCGCTGCGCACCTCCTGAAAAACATTCTCCATGTCGTGCGTGAGATGCTGCATGCGCTTATAGCCCATGGTTCCCGCCATGCCCTTTAAGGAGTGCGCCGCACGGAACACCTCGTTGATCGTGTCCTTGTTGTCCGGCTCCTTCTCAAGAGTCATAATGCAGTCGCTGAGTGTCTGCAGATGCTCTGCGCTCTCATCAATAAAGATTTCAAGATACTGGCTAATATCCATACCTACATTACCCCCACATTCTTTGTGATTGTTTTTGCAACCTCGCTCAGAGGTACTACCTCATCGACAACTCCTGCTTCCGCAATCATTTTTGGCATTCCGTACACTACGCAGGTCTCTGCGTTCTGTGCGATCACATGGACCCGTTTGCGGCGCGAAAGAGAGAGAATCCCGTTCGTACCGTCCGCTCCCATGCCCGTGAGCACCACGCAGACAATCTCGTCATATCCTGTCTCCACAAGGGAGTCGTACATAATGTTGGCGCAGGGCTTTAATCCCCCGATGGCCGGCCGGTCGTTGAGCGCAATCCGGTGCGTGCCGTCCGGATGCCTTGCAACCTCCAGATGCTTCCCTCCGGGGGCAACATACACATGCCCCTTTTGAAGCACTTCTCCGTTTTCCGCCTCCGAAACGTCGATCTCACTGAGCTCATTGAGCCGCTCCGCCATGGATTTCGTAAAGCCCGCCGGCATATGCTGAACCAGCACCATCGGCGCATCCAGACGTTTGGGCAAAAACGGAATCACACTCTGCAGCGCCTTGGGTCCTCCCGTGGAGCACGCCAGCGCCACCAGCTTGTTCCTGCCGCCCCTCACGGGCCCGGACACCACCGGCTTCACCGGCTCCGGCACCTCAAATTTCGGCGCCCTCACATAGTTTTTGGAGCATAATACCGCCGTGAGCATAGCCAAAAGCCTGCTGCGGAAATCAGCGCCCTTCGTCTCAATGATATTGCCCGGCTTGGTCAGAAAATCAACTGCGCCGAGCTCGATCGCACGGATTGTAATCTCTGCGTTTTGGGTCGTGTAGGTGCTCACTACCACTACCGTCGCTTTAATGCCATCCTTTTTTAGTTGCTCAAGCAATTGCAGTCCGTCCATGCGCGGCATATTGACATCCAAAACAACACCGTCATAGGTCTTGTGCTTCAGTACCTCATACGCCTCCAGGCCGTCTCTGCAGCAATCGGTTGCCTGAAAATTGTTATCTGAATTGATTATATCACAGATAACCCTTCTCACGAGTGCAGAGTCATC
>CAZNQZ010000095.1:0-7331 GCA_964575245.1 uncultured Lachnobacterium sp.
GATCTCGACGCTATCGCATGGCTGGAGGAGTTTTTGATCAATTTTGAGAATACCGTCATCGTAGTCTCCCACGACCGCTATTTTCTGAACAAGGTCTGCACCAGCATCGCAGACATGGACTATGGCAAGGTGCAGCTCTACGCGGGCAACTATGATTTCTGGTATGAGTCCAGCCAGCTCATTGTCCGCCAGATGAAGGAGGCAAACAAGAAAAAGGAGGAGAAAATCAAGGAGCTGCAGGAATTTATCTCCCGCTTCTCCGCAAACGCCAGCAAATCCAAGCAGGCCACAAGCCGCAAGCGCGCCCTCGAGAAAATACAGCTCGACGAGATCAAACCCAGCAGCCGCAAGTACCCCTACATTGATTTTCGCCCCAACCGCGAAATCGGAAACGAAGTGCTTTCCGTCGATGGCATCTCCAAGACCGTAGACGGCGTCAAGGTGCTGGACAACGTCTCCTTTCTCGTAGGACACGACGACAAGATTGCCTTTGTGGGCGGCAACGAGCTTGCCAAGACAACTCTGTTTAAAATCCTCACCGGGGAGCTGGAGCCGGACGAGGGCAGCTACAAATGGGGCGTGACCACCAGCCAATCCTATTTTCCGAAGGATAACACCGCGATCTTTGACACGGACGACGTGATTGTGGACTGGCTCACCCAGTACTCCGAGATCAAGGACGCCACTTATGTCCGCGGGTTCCTCGGGCGCATGCTCTTTGCCGGAGAGGACGGCGTCAAAAAGATGCGGGTGCTCTCCGGAGGTGAGAAGGTCCGCGTTCTGCTCTCCCGCATGATGATTATGGGAAGCAATATTCTGATCTTTGACGAACCCACAGACCATCTGGACATGGAGTCGATCACCGCGCTGAACAACGGCATGATCAAATTTCCGGGCGTGATCCTGTTTGCCTGCCGCGACCATCAGGTCGTGCAGACCACGGCCAACCGGATCATTGAATTTCTGCCGGACGGCACCATGATAGACAAGGTTTCCACCTACGACGAATATCTGGAGAGCGATGCCATGGCGAGAAAACGTCAGGTTTATAGCACCACGGCGGAGGAGGAAGAAGACGACTGAACCACAGAAGCGGAAATTTTCCTTTTGCGGGCCTGCTCAATCGAGTAGGGAAGATTTATCCCCTACGCGCCCCCTGCGCATAAACAGAGGCTCAGGAATGCACATTCCTGAGCCTGAATTGTGCCCTTCTTTTCATTCGAGCCTTATACAGAAGAAGCATAGCGTGCACTGCCCTGCACATTGTATGTCGCGTCCGCTGTATAACTGTTTGCCGCGCTGGCCTGCGTCGTCTGATAGTAATCTACCAGCGAGGCATTGGAGGCGATAGAAGCTCCGTAATTCTTAAAGAATTTCTGTACCTGGGACATATCGGAATCCTTAAAGGTATCCGCATCCATCTGCAGCCTGCCCTTAGCGCCCACGGTGATTCCAAACTGCTTGAGAACATCCGCGTTCTTTGCCGTCTTCTCCCTGATGTAAGACAAATTGGCGGTCACGCCGGAATTGAAGCTGGACTCCGCACTGTCGAACATACCGTTATAATTGCTGACAAAACTTTTTGCCGCGGCATAAATTTTGTCTACATCGTATTTCTCGTTGCCGTCCTTATCCTTTACCATTGCATACAAGTCATCCGATGCGAGCTTATTTCCGTCAGCCTTCAAATTGGCAGCGCTTGAGGTCACCTTGGTGTCTGTGCCTGTACTGCTGTCGGTTTTACTGCTTGTGGAAGTCGTACTGCTGCTGCCCGCAAACCTGAGACGCGACGCAACTGCAGAGCCGTAGCTCATTTTGTCGTCCTTGGAGAACACCTCCTGTACCTTCGAGGTATCCACCGTCTTGAGCTTCGCCTCATTCAGCGTAAGGGTTCCGTTTGCGTTGACCCTGACGCCAATCTCCGCCAGTTTATCCTTGTTTGCCGCCGTAGCGTTCATCATATTGGCCACATGGGATGTCGTGCCCGTCAATGTGGAACCCTTAGCCGCAGTGACAAGATTGTTATAATTGGTTACATAGTCCTTGACCGCAGAAACGGTCTTTTCCGCCGCAGTCGATCCATTGGGCGTATCGGTATATGTCTTCTCATTCTGTAATGTAGAAACAGAGCTTTTCAGGCTTGAGATCCCCGCCGTCAGGTTCGCATTCGCCTCCTGCACTTCTTTGGAAACCTTCGGATTCTTCTTCTCCTCCAAAAGCTTATCTAAAACATTGTTGGACCTGCTTTTACTGCCGGAGGAAGAGGAAGCCGCATTGTTCGCTTTTCCGTAATAGCTCTTCATCAGCCTGCGGTAACTGCCGTTCTTTATGCTGGCATAATCTGAGAAAAAATTGGAATTCCCGCTGCCTGCCGATGAGGAACTCTGAAACAGGTTAGAATAATCCATTCCGAAACTCATAATCATCACTCCTTCTCTAAATAGCCCTTATCACTACTATCAGTATAGCATCGTCCTTTCGGAATTGCAATATCATTTGCCAAAAAGATTCCATGGAAGCTCAGATGTCCTCAATCTGCCAGTCAACCGGCGCGACTCCGTGGCTTTCCAGAAATGCGTTTGCCTTACTGAAATGCCGGCATCCGAAAAACCCGCGGTACGCGGACAGCGGACTCGGATGCGGAGCCGTCAGAATCAGATGATCCGGGTTGGTCAGCATCGGGATTTTGCTCTGCGCAGGCCGCCCCCATAGCAGGTACACAATCGGCCTCTCCTGTGCGTTCACTGCCTGAATGATCGCGTCCGTGAACTGCTCCCAGCCGTGCCCCTGATGGGAGTTTGCCTGATTGGCGCGCACCGTAAGCACCGTGTTTAAGAGCAGGACTCCCTGATCCACCCACTTTTTCAGATAGCCGTTGTTCGGAATCCGAAGCCCCAGGTCATCGTGCAGCTCCTGATAAATATTCTGCAGGGACGGCGGAATGTCCTTCTGATCCGGCGGCACCGAGAACGCCAGCCCGTGTGCCTGATTCACATTGTGGTACGGGTCCTGTCCGAGAATCAGCACCTTGACCTCCGCAAGAGGTGTGAAATGCATTGCATTAAAGATCTGATCCGCCGGAGGATAGATCACCGTCCGGCTGTATTCCTCCCGCACAAACTCGTAAAGACTGCGGTAATAGGGCTTTTTAAATTCCGGGGCAAGCGCCTGCGCCCAGTCATTTGTCAACATACTCATCTTCTCACCGACACTCCCCGATCTGCAAGATAAGCCTTGAGATCCATAATATCGATCTCCTTGTAGTGAAACAGCGACGCCGCAAGCGCTGCATCGGCATGTCCTTCGGTCAGCACATCATAAAAATGTTCCATCGTCCCCGCGCCCCCGGAGGCAATCACCGGAATCGAGACACTGTCCGCAATCTGCCGCGTGAGCTCCATGTCATAACCCGCTTTCGTGCCATCGCAGTCCATGCTGGTCAGAAGAATCTCCCCCGCGCCAAGGCGGTTTGCCCTAACCGCCCACTCGACGGCGTCCAGTCCGGTGTCGATCCGGCCACCGTTTTTAAATATATTCCAGCCGCTGCCGTCCTCCCGGCGTCTCGCATCAATCGCCACGACCACGCACTGGCTTCCGAATTTATCCGCCGCATTTCCGATAAGCTCCGGTGTATTGATCGCCGCGGAGTTGATGGCAACCTTGTCCGCACCCTCCCGGAGAATCTCCTTGAAATCATCCACTGTGCGGACTCCGCCTCCCACGGTAAAGGGAATAAATACCTTCTCCGCCACGGCCCGCACCATATCGACCACCGTCCTGCGCCTGTCGCTGGAGGCGGTGATATCCAGAAACACTACCTCATCCGCTCCCGCCCGGTCATAGACAGACGCCACTTCCACCGGATCTCCGGCATCCCTGAGATTCACAAAATTGACGCCCTTAACCACACGTCCGTTGTCCACATCCAGACAGGGAATAATTCTCTTCGTATACACAGGTCAGCCTCCTACAGATTCGCGAAATTTTTCAGTATTGCCAGCCCCACTGCTCCGCTTTTCTCCGGATGAAACTGACAGGCAAACACATTACCCTTCTCTACGGAGGCGTGAATGCGCGCGGAGTACTCCGTGACCGCCGTGACAATCCCCTCATCCTCTGCCTTCAGGTAATAGGAGTGGACGAAATACATGTACGGATTCTGACCAATCCCCGCAAACAGTCTCCCATTGTTCTGCAGCGCCAGCGAATTCCATCCGATATGCGGGATCTTTAATCCCTCCGCATCCGGAATCCGAAGAATCCTCCCCTCCAGTATGCCGAGTCCCTCCTCCTCCGGATTCTCCTCGCTGCCCGAAAAGAGCAGCTGAAGCCCAAGACAGATGCCGAGAAACGGCTTACCTGCGGCACACGCCTCCCGGGCTGCCTTGTCCATCTCACACCGCCGCAGCTCCCGCATCGCGACACCGAACGCCCCTACTCCGGGCAGAATCACCTTGTCCGCCGCTTCGATCTCCTGAAAGCGGTTGGTAATGACGCACTCCTCTCCTATGTAGTGCAGCGCCTTTTCCACACTTTTTAAGTTTCCAGCATTGTAGTCGATAACCGCAATCATAATTTACTCCAAACCAAGGCTTTTACACTTTTCGTTCAGACGCAGGGTATACTCCTTGCGGCTCCTCGCGCTGTATATCTCCATCGCCTCATTTCCTGTCATCTCAAAATCCTGCAGAAGACTGCGGATCACCTTGCTTCCGAGGATTTCATATTCGCCAAGACACTCAAATTCCTTTGCACGGTCACGGTTCAACTCATACCTCCCGTAAGCGCAGATCAGCGCGTCAAGCGCCTGCGGCTTGCTGCCCGCGTTTGCAAAAACCAGATAAGAATTGTACTCGGCCGAAGCCGGAGCGAGCACGGAGAGCTGATTGTATAATTTCTGATCCTTCTCCTTAATTTTCAGACCGGACAGCGCAGCATATGCATCTGCGTATGAGCCGCTCGCATACAGTGCCTTCGCCTCGTCAATTCCCGACTGGTAGCTCAAAAGATTGCTGCCCAGCAAAATCAGCCCGAACAGCGATGCGACCATGAGAACGATCGCGCGCACCGGGCCCTTCGGCAGCGGCGGAGTGTTATCCTTTTCCTTCGGTTTCTTCTCTTTTTTCGGTTTCGGCGGCTTTGCGGGCTTTGGCGGCTTCGCGGCCTTCGGCTTTTTCTCCTTCTTGCTCTTCTTTTTCTTGTCTCCGTCCGTGCTCTCCTCGCCCTGAGCGCCCTCCAATTCCTTCAAAATCTGGAGATTTTCATCGGAGAGCTGGCTGACATCCACCCCCTCCGGCGCTTCATAGATCGACACCTCTCCATCCGGAGTGTCCTCGCCAAACAGCGTCTTGCCGAATTTGGAAAAGAACCCGCCGCCGGAGCGTTTCCCGGTCTCATCGCCCTTTTCCTTTTTCTTTTTTTTGCGCTTCTTTTTCCTGTTTCCCTTTTCTTCCGCTTCCGGATCTGCACTCTGCATCTGCGCCTGCAGCTCCGCTTCCGCGTAGTTGTCGATCGTATCATCTCCGACAGGTGACTTAGGGCCGTCCGCATTCAGCAGATCCCCGAGATCCTCCATGCCCTCCTGCCCGGAGAGAAGATCCATCAGGTCAGCGCCTCCCATGCCGGAGAGATCCACCTCCCCCTCCGACCCGCCATCCGTCAATCCCATCGAAAAGACATCCATTGCCGCATCCAGATGCTCCTCTGAGGCGGCTTGTGCTGCCTCCTCCTCCGTGTCGTACATGGGTTTCCCCGGAACCGGACCGTCAAACTCCGCATTCTCATCCACTCCGGGGTCCTGCACCGGCTGGCCGGAAAACGAGTCCATGTGATCCAGCATACCGTTTATAGCGGCATCTGTCTCCTCCATCCCGACGCGCTTCGGTCTGGGCCGTTCTTCCGTCAGGAGCTGTTCCCCCTCAAAATCCGGGATATCGTCGGTCAGAAGCTCCGCCTCAAATTCCCTCAGAAAATCCTCTTCATTTCTCGCAGTCAATTTTTCCGGGGATTCTGACTCCCCAAAGAGCTCCTGCTCAAAAACCTGCAGAGGGTCCAGATTTTTCTCTTTCCCCTGCGCCCTGTTTTCCTCCGTCTCCCCGCCAACCGAATGCAGCAGCTGATCCAGATAATTCTCAGATGATTGCTTCTTCATACAAACTCCCTGATCATATCGTTCGTAGTCTCAACTCATTAAGGGATGCGATGAACCCACCACATCCCTCATTCCTTCATACAATAATGCTTTATTCCCTGCTCTTGTCAATCAACCGGTCGATCGCCTCCACCAGACTCCCTAACTCCGGCTTGGTCAGCTGTGCATCCGCGCCGAGCTGTTCCCCCTTCAGGCGGGTTTCATCGTTTACCAGAGAAGAGAAGATGATAAGCGGAATTTTCTGCAGGACATCATCGCTCTTTGCCAGCTTGGTCAGACGATGTCCATCCATCTGCGGCATCTCAATATCCGTGATAATGCAGTGTACCTTATCGCGAACGGTTCCCGCTGCCTTGAACTCGCAGAGCTTATCCCATGCCTCCTGACCGTTCGCCGTCACGATCAGCTGATCGTAACCTGCCTTGCGCAGGCAGTCGGTGATCAGCTTGCTCAAAAGGGGCGAATCCTCGGCAATCAGGATCGGCGAATCACTTCTGTCGCGCTCTCCGATCATCTCAATATCCGCCGTGCGAAGTCCCGTCTCCGGACTGATCCCCGAGACGATGGACTCAAAGTCAAGAATCAGCACCAGCTTGTCATTGATCTTGATCACGCCGGTCGCCACGCTGACTCCCTGTCCGTTCAGTGTCGAATCCGGTTTGATGATCTCCTCCCAGGAAACCCTGTGGATACCGATCACTTCATCTACGTGGAATGCTATATCCAGCTTGTTGAAGTTTGTAATGATGAAGAGTCCCTTTTCGCCCTCGCTCGGCATGCCAAGACAATTCTTCAGGTTTACAACCGTGATCATGATATCACGCGGCATAAAGACTCCCTCAATACTGGGATGCGAGTTTGGCACCGGCGTCACCGGCGTATAGGTCAGGATCTCACGGATCTTGGCCACATTGATGCCGTAGTGGTTGTCCCCAAGCGTAAACTCCAGAACCTCCAGCTCATTGGTTCCTGACTCCAAAAGAATGTTTGTATCCATATGTCTCCTCCCCGAATTCATGTATATGTATCATTATAACACACTATTCTACAATTTGTGCAATTTTTTTATAAAGTAACCGAATAAGCTGTGTTGTCGCGCTCCATTGTCAATTTGGGAGCCGCATTCTGATCCGCATATTCCTTGGAAATCTCAAAATCAAGAACCGCGCTGCTCTTGCCC
>CAZNQZ010000096.1:0-7306 GCA_964575245.1 uncultured Lachnobacterium sp.
TCATTGTAGATTTTCCCGCGGAAAATGTATATAATGAAAATTGATGACTGTTTTCGAAAAATGGACTTTTACAACAAATACAAAGGAGCTTTTCATGGAAAACGAATATTCCGTCCTCTCTTACGGGCGCCTTTACAACCCCAAAAACTGGTTTTATAAGCCAGCCTACCTCGTGAACCGCATCTATTTCATTGTCCGCGGGACCGCCTTTTACCGGGAACAGATTCCCTTAAAGCCGGGGTTCCTCTATATTTTCCGCGCATCTCCCTACTTTCAGGTCCGCCAGATGGAGCATGACCCGGTGGATCACGCTTTCATCGACTTTGTGACCTACCGTCCCCTGCTGGAGTCGGACTACCTCGAGATCGATCCCAAGGACTCCCCCAAGCTCCTTCATCTTTTAAACGCCATGAAGGAGGATTTTTGCGACCGGCCGCCCTTCCGGACCGCAGGGGCGTATCTGGAGATTCTGATCCACTGCTTAAAGGACTATCTGGCGCCGGATGTCACCTACTCCGAAACCACCTCCGCCGCCCTGCGCCTCATTCACAGCCGCCCGGTCATGGATCTCTCGGTCAGCCATATCGCCGCGGAGCTCAACAAGGACGCCAGCCACATCATCCGCTGTTTTAAGAGAGAGATGGGCATGACGCCGCACAAGTATCTGGCCCGGCTGAAAATCGACCTCGCCATCTCCTACGCCCGCCAGGGGATGAACTCGACGGAAATCGCGGAAAAGCTTGGTTTTAGCTCCCTTTCCGCCTTTTCCTATTTCTTCAAATCGCAGACGCGGAAAAATCTTTCGGAATTTCGATAAAAACTGCTTGCATTTTACCCGCGTCTGTGTTAATATTACAAACGGTTCGTTGGTCAAGCGGTTAAGACGCCGCCCTCTCACGGCGGAAACACGGGTTCGATTCCCGTACGGACTACTGACTGTTTTAACAGCCCAACCCGAGGAAGGCTTTCATTCTTTAAGGCTAAGAATGAGAGCTTATCTTTTTATGTACAGGTCTGCATATGGAAAATTGCTGCTGACGCAGCATGCAGGCCGCACAACGAGTATGGAAGATTTTCCCTGCTCGATTCTTTTGGAACGCTCGGAAAAAGGAGGAATATTATGCGCACGGACAATGATCTGCTCCTCGCCATCGACATGCAGAATATTTACACAAAGGGCCAGCAATGGGCCTGTCTCGACACGGAGGGCGCAGCGGAACGCATAAAATCCGTCATAAGCAGTCGAAAATGCAGGAATGTGATCTTTACGCGCTTTCTCGCCACGGAGCATCCGTTTGGAGTCTGGGCGGACTACAACAGAAAATACAGCGATATCAACCACAACGCCTGGGCAAACGAGATGGTTCCGCAGCTCGCGGAGGTGATAAAGGATTACAGGCTCTACACCAAAAGCGTCTACTCCTCCCTCGCGATCCCGGAGGTGTATGACGCTGCAAGGCGGGCAGGCCGCGTCGTCGTCACCGGAGTGGTCGCGGAGTGCTGTGTGCTCTCCACCGTGCTCGCCCTGATGGATGCCGGAATCTATGTGGTCTATCTGACGGACGGCGTCTCCGGCTTAAGCAGGGAAAAAGAGGCGGCGACCGAACTGATCCTGTCCGGTCTCTCGCCCCTTCAGATTGCACTTATGACAACAGAAGAATATCTGGCGTCCTAACCCATGTCAGCCTTCATATCCGTTCGGATTGTTCTTCTGCCATCTCCAGGAGTCCTCGCACATTTCGCGAATGCCGCGCTTGGCCCGAAAGCCCAGCTCGCGCTCCGCTTTGCCCGGATCGCAGTAGCAGGCGGCAATGTCCCCCGGCCTGCGCTCCCTGATCTCATAGGGAATCTTTACCCCGTTCGCCTCCTCGAAGCTCTTCACAATCTCAAGTACACTGTACCCTCGTCCGGTGCCGAGATTGTAAATGCATAGCCCTGCGTTTTCCCGGATCTTTTTGAGCGCCAGCACATGTCCCACAGCCAGATCCACCACGTGAATGTAATCCCGCACGCCGGTTCCGTCGGCTGTGTCATAGTCGTTTCCGAATACGCCCAGCTTGTCCCGCCGTCCCACCGCCACCTGTGTGATATATGGCATGAGGTTATTGGGAATGCCGCTGGGATTCTCTCCGATCCTGCCGCTCTCATGCGCGCCGATGGGATTGAAGTAGCGCAGCAGAATCACATTCCACGCCGGGTCCGCCCTGTGCAGGTCCGCAAGGATCTGCTCCAGCATTGACTTGGTCCAGCCGTAAGGGTTGGTGCACTGCCCCTTCGGGCACTCCTCCGTGATGGGGATTTCGGCCGGATCTCCGTATACCGTCGCCGAGGAGGAAAAAATAATGTTTTTGCAGCCGTTCTCCCGCATCACATTCACCAGCGTCAGCGTCCCCGCGATATTGTTGTGATAGTATTCCCACGGCTTTTCCACGGACTCCGGCACCGACTTTAACCCTGCGAAGTGAATGCAGGCGTCAATGGTTTGTTCCGAAAAGATAGTACAGAGCACAGAAGCGTCCAAAATATCACCCTTGTAAAACTTCACTTTTTTCCCGGTCAGCTCCTCCACCCGCAAGAGCGACAGCTCCGAGGAGTTGGACAGATTGTCCAGTACCACGACCTCATAGCCCGCGTTCAACAGCTCCACACAGGTATGGCTCCCGATATATCCCGCCCCTCCTGTAACTAAAATTGCCATAATTGATTCTCCTTTCCTGTTAATCATATGGAATGACATCCCGAGTTGCGCCCTCTGCCGGCAGCTCCCGCAACTCTGATATCATTGAATGATGTTGGGGTCAAAAGGTATTTTGCCCCCAACTGATGCTGCGGATTGCTATCTACTTTTGACCCTAGCATCATTGTATGGTATCCGCTGCGGAATGTACATAAGAATATGTGTCACATTATATGTATTTATGTTGCATAACCAGAAAAATATGATAATATGATACAAAGGTCAACAGATCCTTTGACCGCCTGATACTGACCACACAAAACGAGGTTTTCCATGAATCAAAAATATAAAAACTCCTATATCTCCCCGGAAAAAGAGCTGGTCTCTCTCTCCGTCTATAACGTGGGGTGCCAGCTCTGCGATCCGGGCTACCAGTGGGGGCCCGGAATACGAAATCATTACCTGATCCACTACGTTATCTCGGGCCATGGCTCCTACCGGGTGGGCAGTTCCGTCTATGAGCTGTCCGCCGGAGATGCCTTTTTGGTGTATCCGAATACGGAGGTGATTTACCGTGCAGACGAAACTGACCCCTGGGAATATGCCTGGGTCGGCTTTAACGGCAGTGATGCGGCCATGATTTTGCGCGCCACGGATTTTACTCCGCAGACGCCCTGCATCTTTCAGGTGCCGTCCGGCTATGAAATCCGGCACCAGTTCCTTCACATCTACGACGCCAGAGGAAACGAGTTCCGCCACGCGGTGGAGATGACCGGACGGCTCTGCACCGCCCTCGCGCTTTTCATCAAAAATGCTAAGAGAGAGAAAAGCGGGCACACAGCCAACACCTATGTGCAAAAGGGCATCGAGTACATAAGCGCCAACTATTCCTACCCGATCACTGTGGAGGGAATCGCCTCCTACGTGGGTCTCAGCCGAAGCCAGCTCTTCCGCTCCTTCGAGGCGGTTCTTAAGCAGTCCCCCAAGGAGTATCTGACCTGGTTTCGCATCAAACAGGCCTGCGACCTTCTGGAGCACTCCGACCTGTCCATCACGGCCATCGCCAACTCCGTGGGCTTCGACAACAGCCTTTACTTTTCCAGAAGCTTCCGCAGGCTAAAGGGGATGCCGCCCAGCGAATACCGCCATGCGCAAAAGCTCTGAAAGCCTCATAAGGAGGCTTTCAGAGCCGCTTTCTTAAAGCATGAATTGTCTCGCGCTGATTTTGCGCATAGTTGTTTCCAACGACGCGCGCTGATTCTTCGTCTCCTGCAGTTGTTTCTGCCTGGCCGCGTTCTCCTCAATCTGTTTCGCGATCATCGCCGCAAACTCCTCGCCCGTGTAAAATCTGATGCCGAGTGGGTTCATGTACTTTGCCCAGCCGATTTTGTCCCTGTCGATGCGCATATTCTCCCCGTCGCCAATACCGTAGTTGGGAATGCCGTTGTCGGTTTCCTCAAGGAACTCCTTGAAGGCCTCCACATCCATGTTCCCGTTCAGGTAGTCCTCCCAGAAATTGGCGTGGGCCGCAAACAGAAAATTGTCCATCCGCCCCTTTGACCACTCCAGAAACTCCGAAGCGCTCTGATACTGTGACTCATCGGTAAAAATGATCTGCCACTCATACTCCGAAGCTCCCGCTCTGCTGCAGCGGATGCCCTCCGCATCCATCGCGATCAGATAGATCACATCATCGGTTTCCTGAGAGGAAAAACGCGCCTGCACAGTCTCCGACACCAGCATGTCCGTGCGCGCGTCAGACTCTTCTGCGGCCTCCTTCTTCTTTTCGATTTCCTCCGCCACAGCCTCTTTGATCTCCTCCATGAGGGCGTCAAACTTTGCGAGGAGCTCCTCCCACTCCTTTTGCGTGAAGGACTGCCCGCCGATCGAAATCTTCTCCTCGATCTCACCGCGCTCGATTTTTTCCTCCATCTGCGCCATGTGGTCGAGAATCATCTGCCGGTAAGCAGCAATCGACGGCTGTGCCGCCTCTCCTGTCTCCGACAGCTTTTCCTTTTCCCGCTCCTGCTCTGCACTGCGCGCGGTGTCCTCCGCCGACGCGCCGGACAGAAAACGGGAGAAATCAAAATCCTCTGATTTCCGCTTTGCCCCATACCCACGGTACTCCGATTGGTACGGGGCGGTTACTGCTCCAATTCCCATAGCTCTCCTTTCTGCGAACTCATCTGTCATTCTGAGTCCGCGCCGCTCTCCGAAAGGTCCGAGCGGCAAAAAATTAGTCTTACATGTATGCTATCGGCAAAACTGATAAAAACTTTAGGAGGCTGATTGCTGAGATGTTCCCCGTGCTGTTGGTGACCGGTCCCAGACAGGTCGGGAAGTGTGATCTGCATGACAAACGATCTGCTTCCTTTGGATGAGAAAAACTGGTATGTGCCGGTCTGGCTGATTTAACCGGATGGCGGCATCTGAAGCGACCGTATCTCCTCCGCCGAAAGCCTGCGGTACTCTCCCCGGGGCAGATCCCCCAGTGACAGTTTGCCGACCGACAGGCGCTTCAGATAGAGCACAGTACATCCCACGGCGGCGAACATCCGCTTGACCTGATGGTAACGTCCCTCCGTGACAGTGAGGCGCGCATGTGCCCCCGCCGCGCCGATAAACTCCGCGGGCAGCGCCGCGTCAAAGGGCTCCTCCTCAGGCAGTATTTCCAGCCTTGCGGGTCTTGTCGGCTGTTCGTCGCCGATATCCAGCCCCTCCGCAAAGCGCCGGAGCGCGTCCTTCGGCACTTCGCAGTCGAGCACTGCATAGTAGGTCTTCTCCACATGGCGCGAGGGGCTGGTGAGATGATGGTTGAGGGTGCCGTCGTCGGTGACGAGAAGAAGCCCCTCCGTGTCCCTGTCCAGCCGTCCCACCGGAGACAGCCGCCTGCGCTCCGCCGCAGGGAAATAGTCCATTACGGTGCTGGATTTGCCGTCCTTTCGCGCCGTGACGCAGCCAGCGGGCTTGTGAAACAGATAGCAGACCGATTCCTGATATTCCACCGGCACGCCGCAGACACACACGCGGGCAGTGACCGGGTCAATTTTCTGCTCCGGTTTTGCTGCCGTTTCCCCGTCCAGCGCGATCTTCCCGCCGCGAATCATCTGTTTGATCTCACTGCGCGTCCCAATCCCTGCATCCGCAAGAAATTTGTCCAGACGAAGCATCTACTTTTCCTGCCTTAAAAAATCTACAAGGAAATCCCAGACCCGGCCCACCGACGCGATGTCCAGCCGTTCCCTGGGCGTGTGGATATCCTCAATGTTCGGGCCGAAGGACACACAGTCGAGCCCCCGCAGCTTCGAGGAAAAAATGCCGCACTCCAGCCCCGCGTGAATGGACTCAAATACCGGCGGATTGCCGTAAAGATCCTCGTACACGCGGGAAATGTGCTCCCTGAGCTGGGAGTCCTGCCGGTACTCCCACGCGGGATAATCGCCGCAGGTCTCAACGTTTCCCCCAAAGAGGCCTGTCAGCATGATCAGGCGCTCCAGCAGCTCCTCCTTGCGCGTACTGACGCTGCTGCGGATCGAGGTGACCATGGAGAGACGATCCGGAAGAAGCTCTAAGATGCCGAGGTTCAGCGAGGTCTCCACCATCTGCGGCATCGCCTGACAGCGGGACTGCACGCCGTTTGGAACCGTCCGCAGATAAGTGATTGCACGGTCTGCGCTGTCTGCATCCAGCACCTCTGCCGACCCGCTCCCCGCATCCTCACAGAGCACCTTTACCTCCCGGTCCGAGACGGCAAGCTCCCGGCGGAAAATCTCCTGCATCTGCTCTGCGGTCTGCCTCACGCGCGCGAGCTCCCCCTGCTCTGTGATGAGCTCCGCCCGGCATTCCGCTGGAATTGCATTGTCCTTCCTGCCTCCCGCCAGAGCACCTATTCCCACGGAGGTCTGCCGGCTGATGGCGCGAAGCAGACGCCCCATCAGGATATTCGCGTTGCCGCGCTCCCTGTGAATTTCGCCGCCGGAATGCCCGCCGGCAAGTCCCGTCACAGTGAGGCGCACAAGTGCACCGCTCTTTGTGACGCGCCGGACCGGAATTGACGCGTGCACGGAAATGCCTCCCGCACAGCTCGTGAGGAAATGTCCTTCCTCCTCGCTGTCGATATTTAACATTCTGCGCCCTTTGAGCATGGAGAGATCCATATCCATGGCGCCGAGCATCCCGATCTCCTCGTCCACCGTGAAAACCACCTCCAGCCTTGGATGTCCAATTTCTTTTGACTCCAGAAGCGCCAGTGCGTAAGCGATGGCAATGCCGTCATCTCCGCCCAGCGTCGTACCCTTCGCGCACACATAACCGTCCCTGACAAAGAGGGCCAGCCCGTCCTTCTCAAAATCAATCGCGGCATCCGGCTCCTTCTCGCACACCATGTCCATATGGCCCTGAAGAATTACCGGTGACGCGGCCTCGTAGCCCGGAGTCGCCTCCTTAAATATAAGGATATTGTTCTTGTCGTCCCTCCGGTATTTCAGACCGTGCTGTTTTGCAAAATTCGCCAGATAGCTGCTGATTGCCCCCGTGTTTCCAGACCCGTGCGGGATTCCCGCAATCTGTTCAAAATAGTAAAACACTCTCGCGGGATATAAATTTTCCAATATCATCATAGCGCCCTCC
>CAZNQZ010000097.1:0-7228 GCA_964575245.1 uncultured Lachnobacterium sp.
AATTATTATCCGATTCAATGGTCCGTAGACAGTCTTGACTGGAAAGATTACGGTGTGGACTCCATTATCCGGACGGTCTGCAAACACAAGGCTCTGGAGCCGGGGGCTATTATTCTCTGCCACAACGGGGCCAAGTATACGGCGGATGCGCTGGATACCATGCTGACGAATCTGGAGGAGCAGGGTTACTCCATCGTGCCGGTTTCCGAGCTGATTATGCGTGAAAAATATCATATGGATGTGACAGGAAAACAGATCGCGGACGAGTAGGGACTGGCACGATGCGTCACAGGGACGTCTTTCGGCCCGTCAGATAGTAAACGGCGAGCTGGGTTCTGTGGGAGAGTGCCTCCTTATCCAGCAGGGAGCTGATATAGTTTTTTACGGTGCCCTCGGAGATAAAGAGCTTTTGTGCGATCTCCCTGTTGGAAAGGCCGGAGGCTACCGCCTCCATGATTTCCAGTTCCCTTGCGGTATAGTTTTCTTTTCGGAAATTCCTGCAGGGACGGATGCCTGCGTCCACGAATCGGTCAAACACCTGTCCGTCCATGATCTGCACGCCCTGATGGATGGAGCGTATCATCTGTTTTAACTGTTCGGGCGTATGGTTTTTGATCAGGTATCCGTTTGCGCCGTTTTTGATTGCCTGCTGCACGAGCTCGTCGTCGTCGAAGGTGGTGAGAATCATGACCTTGCCCAGATTTTCCTCCGCAAAAATTTTTGTCGCCTCGATTCCGTCCATTTCCGGCATTTGAATGTCCATAAGCGCTACATCGCAGGGAGTCCGGCGCGCGATATCAACGGCCTCCCTGCCGTTTGCGGCGCAGCCGAGCACTTCAAACGCATCGTCGATTTCCAGAATAATGCGCATACCGTCTCTTACAAAATCACTGTCGTCCGCAATAATTACCTTGATTTTTTCCATTTTTCAGCCTCTTTTTATGTTATTTGATCGGAAGGATCATATTGATGGTAAATCCGTTTCGGGATTGTATATCCAGATAACCCTTTGCGTTTCGCACGCGCTGTCTCATTCCCTGTATGCCCATGCCGTCTGTCACATGCTCTGCGCCCCTTCCGTTGTCGCTCACAGTGCAGCGAACCACCTCGCCCAATACCAGAATGCGGATCGTAATCTCGTCACAGCCGGAATATCGGAGAGAGTTTGTGACGGCCTCGAAGCTATTGTCCAGGATAACCTCCCAGATGGGTTCAGGAATCCGGCCATCCTCCGGCTCCAGAGTCAGGGTTGTCCGAATGTGATAGGCCTCACACTCGTCGCAGAGTGCCTGCAGGGATTTCATTGCCATCCGTTTTTTGTCAGGGCGTTCATTCCGGAGGATCACCCGGATCTCATCCATGCTGCCCCTTAAATTGTCAATTACTTCCTGCAGTATGCCGGCGCTCTTCTCCGGCTGGCTGCCGATCAAGAGCTTTGCGGCTTCCAGCTTGTAGAGCGAGCCGTTGATGCTGTGCCCCAGCTTGTCATGGAGCGCCTGAGAGATTCTGGCGCGCTCTTCCAAAAGGTTGTTTTCGTACTGAAGGCGGGACTGCCGGAGTTCATCCCTGTGGAGCAGCCTGCTCTGCTCCATATCGTGTTTCAGCCGGGATTCCGTCTGCTGATTTTCTCCCACGATTCTTTGGTAATAGCTGACGATCTTGCAGTGCTGCAGATATAGGAGAATCAGAAAGGTGAGGATCAAAAAGCAAAGACCGACGTTCTGCTGCAGGCGATAGGGAATCAGGAGCAGGAGATAACAGAGGAGGCAGTGCTGCCAGCGCCGTTCCCCGAAAAGATCCAGCAGCAGGATCGCGGCAAAATAGATTCCGGCAACGGAAAACAGGAATACGGCAGCTACTGCCAGTATTCCCTCTCCGATCAGCCACAACCGGCGCCGGCCGGCCGGTTCCAGTTCATACATTACTGCGCAGAGCAAAACGGCGGCCCCCTCCAGAAAAATGCCGCAGGTGACGGCCATGCCGTGCCCCGACTGCGTCAGCTCCCAAAGGATAAGGCCCAGAATTCCGATGAACTTTGCCACAGCGAAATAGTGGTTTCTAAGGCTTGCCTCCATAAATGCCTATTCCCTTTCATTCAGCCTGAGTCCCAGGATACCTATCACCAGTATAACAATTAAATATGCCGCTGTCACACAGAAAATGAGCGGCCAGGCTCCGGGATCACCATTCTGAAAACGGGAGGCTGCATGCAGCGCCCACCGCTGGGGCATCAGCAGCGCAATTTTTTTGTACAGGTCGCCCGCACCACTGATATCGAAATAGGTTCCTGCCAGAAGCGCCGAGATGCTCCACATCGTAAAAGCGAGGAACGATGCGGCTGGCATGGAATTACAGAACAGGCCCACGCATACGCTTAACAGGTTGAAAACAATGCCCTGAAGGAACAGTATGCAGGCGAACTGCAGAGCGCTCAGTTCCAGGTCTGCCTTTACCAGAAAGAGAAAGGAGAGTGTCATCACCAGAGTCTGGATCAGGGAGAGCGCGAGGGCCAGTAGTACCTTTGAGCCGATATAGTCCGCTCTGGTCGCCGATGTCAGCAGAAGCCTGGAATACACATGATCCTGCTTTTCCGTCAGGATTGTGCCCAGAATCAGCACGCCGCCGAAGATAAAGGCAATGGTCGCCACCGCGACACAGTAGCCGAACTGCTGGCTGTAGTTTAAATCGTCCCCGGAGCTCACAGTCACATAGGTCACGGGTGAGGGAGCCTTTGGGGAGGCATTGTTTATCCGGATGCAGATCCCGAGTGCCTCCTGAAACAGATCAAATCGCTCGTCCTCACCCACGCGAAACAGTTGGATATCCTCCGGGTTTTCCTCCAGAATCAGAATCGCCCCTACTTTGTCATTGAATGCGGAAGTCTTTGCGCTCTCCCGGATTTCTTCCGTGGAATACGCGCTGCAGTTTACGCGGAAAATCTGGAACATTCCGGCTTCGGTGAGCCTTTGGCACAGATTTCTCGACCATTCGGAATCACAGCGGTCATAGACCTTTACCGGAAGGCAGTTAAAGTTGCACAGATATGCCATCTGTGTATTGAGTCCGGGGAGCTCATGGACAGAATCCGAGACGTCGGCTTTCTGGCCTGTGCCTAAAATATTGAGCATAAGGGCAGCCACAATCGGTATGAAAACTCCCACGACGAAAAATCCCCAGCTCCGCAGGAGCAGCTTCATAGAAGCTCCTGCCATTCTGTATGCATTTTTCATATTCTGATCTCCTTTCTTCTTCCGCTCAACAGGATTCCCAGAGGAACACAAACCAGGAGGATTGCCGCCATATAGCAGATACACGGCAGGAGGAAGCTGCTCTCCCCCATGGCGGAATACTCCACGATTGTCCGATTCAGATAGTACAGCGGGGACAGCTCCTTGATGAAATCCGGCACGGAGGAGTACATATAGGTCTCATAGGTTCCGCCGGCAAAGCCGCAGAACCATAAAATCATAAATTGCAGTCCGATTGCCACTGCCATATTGCGGAAAAGCAGAAGGAAGACCATCCCGAAGGAGGCGAATGCCGCCGCCTCCAGAGCCAGCAGAGGGAAAACGACCCACGGTTTCCCCCAGTGGACATCAAACAGCAGGGTCACGAGCCCTCCTGTCACCGCGATCTGCGTCACCCATACAAGCAGAACGCAGGGGATCAGCCTTCCGAAGTACAGTACGGCATTGCCCGCGCCACTCACGCGAAAACGGCACGGAATATGGGTTCCCCGCTCCGCCTGCAGCAGGATGCACACAAAGATGGCACATATGCTTAGAAAATAAATGATTTCAATCATACTGTAATAGTCCTGTGCGCCCACCGTTACAAGGGCGGGGAGCTCGCCCACATAAAAGTCGCAGGGAGCGCTGCCGGATTGGGCAGCCTTCATGGACTCTGTGATAAGAAACAGCGCGAACTGGATGGAGCGGACCTGTGCCTCTTTTTTTCTGCTGCCATAGATATGGTAATCGTCCCCGCGGAAGTCAATAAATACCTCCGCCTGTCCGTTCTTCACAATTTCTTCGGGGGTCTCTCCGTGATATTTCCGGCAGGAGATCCCCTCCTGTTCCAGTGTCGCCAGGAGCATTTCCTCATACATGAGAAAGGCGCTGTCCTTTTGAATCTGATAGCCAAGCTGAAACTCGCCGACTCCCTCCGCCTGATCCAGCAGGGTGTGGAAGGCGCTGGACAAAGCGGCGACAACCAGAACGGTGCCTGCAATCACGGAAAAGATCATGACCCGGTTGCGGAGCATCAGCTTGAGATTGTTTTTAATGAGAATTCCCAGTTTACTCATCCTCTTATCCCTCCATGGAGTCCCGCAGTGATTTTCCGGTCAGGGTCAAAAAGACCGTTTCCAGCGAGATCTCCTCAGTCGGATCGCGGCGGACCATATTTTTCAGCTCCTCCACGGTGCCGCAGGCGATGATCTTGCCGTTGTCCATAATTGCTGCCCGGCTGCAGAGCGCTTCCACCTCCTCCATATAGTGGCTGGTGTAGATCACAGTGGTGCCGCCCCGGTTTGCCTGCCGGATTTTTTCCAGAATAAAATTCCGGGACTGGGGATCAATCCCCACCGTGGGCTCGTCGAAGATCAGCAGTCTCGGCCTGTGGCCCAGCGCACAGGCGATGTTCAGCCGCCGTTTCATCCCGCCGGAAAAGGTTTTGGCAAAGGCGTCCCTCTTATCCTCCAGCTCCACAAACGCCAGAGACTCGTCGATGGCTTCCTTTAATGCCCTTCCCCGGATGCCGTACAGGGAAGTGAAAAGCTCGACATTTTCCCATGCCTTCAGATTGCTGTAAATTGCCAGCTCCTGCGGAATATAGCCGAGCATCGGCTTTACCTTATGAGGGTTCTGCCTGATATTGCAGCCGAAGAGCTCGATTTCCCCTGCCGTCGGTGTAATGAGAGAGCAGATCATGTTCATGGTCGTTGATTTTCCTGCGCCGTTTGGCCCCAGAAGACCGAAGATCTCCCCCTCCCGGATCTCTAAGGACACGCCGTCAACGACTGCCCGATTGTCATATTTCCGTATCAATCCATCCAATTTCACAACAGTATTCATTGTATGCTCCTGTTCGTTGTCCGTGGTTTACTTGTTTCCATGTTCCATTGTAACCGATGAACCTGAGGTTGGTCAGTGCCAAAAGATAGAAAATCGACATGAAAAAAGTCATGTGTCTTTCGAGACCGTTCATATTGTTTATAGTATTTTAATTTGACAGAAAGCAAAATCTGATGTTTACTTTATATTGGAAGATGTTGGTGAAGAATATTCGGGAGGAGGCAGGAAAGACGATGAAGGATTTTTGGCGTCAGCTCAGGGAGAAATTCCAGCGGGCTACATATGGGTGCTACGGGCCGGACGAGCTCACAAATGTTTTGTATATTGCGGGACTTGTTTTGGTTCTCGTCTCTCTGATTCCATGGTTTCGTTTGTTTTATCTGCTGGGATTTGCGCTGATGCTCTGGGGGGTTTATCGTGCTTTTTCCAAAAATTATACGAAAAGACGGCGGGAGAGGGACGGATATCTTCAGATTTCCGGCGGTATAAAGAAGTTTTTCCGCATCCAAAAGAAACGGTTCATGGAGCGAAAGACCTACCGCTACTATCGGTGTCCGGCATGTAAAGCTTACAGCCGGGTTCCCAGAGGACATGGGAGGATTGTCATCACCTGCCCGAAATGCAGAAATCAGTTTGAAAGGAAGTCATAGGAGCGGATGTTTGGATATGTCACAGTCAATCAATCGGAGCTGAAGGTCCGGGAGCTGGAGCTGTACCGGTCCTATTACTGCGGCCTGTGCAGGGAATTGAAAAACCGGTATGGCGTTGCGGGGCGGATCGGGCTGAATTATGATATGAATTTTCTGCTGCTTCTTTTGACGGGGCTGTATGAGCCGGAAAAAGAGAAGCGGGAAAAGGGCTGTATGCTGCACCCCTTTGAAAAGCGCACAATATTGCGCAACCGCTACACGGAGTACGCGGCGGATATGAATGTGCTTCTTATGTACTACAAATGCAGGGATGACTGGAGAGATGAGAAGAAGTACCGCAGCGCTGTCTATCAGAACCTGCTGCGAAAGGGACAGCATAAGGTGAGGGAAAAATACCCGCAAAAAGTCGAACAGATCGAGGGTGCGATTGACGCCCTGATGAAATGCGAGAGGGAGAGGGAGAAGGATATTGACCGGATTTCCGGGCTTTCCGGGGATATGCTGGGGGCAGTCTTTGTCTTTCAGACGGATGAGTGGGAGGATGAGCTGTACCAGATGGGCTCCTTCCTGGGAAGGTTTATCTATCTTTGCGACGCCTACGAGGATATTGAGGAGGACATCAAAAAGGGCCGCTACAATCCGTTTTTGGATATCTATGGAGAACCCTTTTTTGAGGATAGCTGCAAGGAGCTGATGAACATGATGATGGCGGAGTGCTGCCGGGCCTTCGAGCGCCTGCCGATTGTAAACCATGTGGAAATCCTGAGAAATATCCTGTACTCCGGGGTGTGGAACCGCTATGAGAGGACAAAGAGAAAACGGATGGAAAAGGAGAGCGGAGTATGAGAGACCCGTACGAGGTGCTGGGAGTCCGGAGGGACGCCTCCGACGACGAGATAAAGAAAGCGTACCGCGCGGCGAGCAGAAAATACCATCCGGACGCAAATATCGACAATCCGAAGGCCGCCGAGGAAAAATTTAAGGAGGTTCAGGAGGCCTACAAGACGATTGTGGACGAGCGCAGCGGCGGACGGACATACCGCGGTCAGGGCCCCCGGGCGGAGAGCAGGGAGGAGGATTCCTCGCATCTGCGGGCAGCCGCCAATTATATCAACGCCGGCTATTACCGTGAGGCAATCCACATACTGAACGAGATGCAGGAGCGGAACGCGCAGTGGTATTATTTCAGTGCCATGGCAAACGCTGGCATCGGGAATGCGGTTCTTGCCAAGCAGTATATTGACCGGGCTGTTGCGATGGAGCCGGGGAACCCGAACTATCAGTTCTTTAAAATGCGGATGGAGAGCGGGGGCAGCTGGTATCAGAGTCGGCAGCAAAGCTACGGGATGCCGGAGATGGATCCGGCTAATATTTGTGTGAGGCTGTGTCTGGTCAATGCGCTGTGCAACTGCTGCTGCGGCAGCAGATGGCTGTGTATCTGACCGGATTTTAGGGAAACGCTGATTAAAGCGTTTCCCGCGCCGGATTTGCGCTGCGGAGCAG
>CAZNQZ010000098.1:0-3862 GCA_964575245.1 uncultured Lachnobacterium sp.
TCTGTAATCATGGTAGGACGAAGGAGATCAAGGAGAGTTTGCTGAATTTATAAAAACCTGAAAAAACCACTGTACTTTTGTCGCTTTTTTTTGTATAATAGGCTTTATGGAAGAGACCAACAAGGAACGTTACCTGCATTTGTATGAGGGTCGTGCGGCAGATGCGGACGATCTTCATGAGGATAGCGGCTATCTGGCTGATCTGAAGGAAATTGAACAAATATGCGCCCGCAACGATCTGGAGGATCGGGCGGCGAACCGCAGGCTGTACCGGAGCCTGCAAAGTGAGAACGGCTTTTCCACATGGATTGGAGAGGCCTTTCTGTCGGGGCTTTCGGGCCGCACGAGCAGCAACCGCCACAGGCAGACGATCGAGAGGGTGTGCAGGCGGATTGCTGTCTCCTTTCTGGCCATGGCGGTTGTGCTGCTTTTGGTTCTGCTCTATCTGCAGATCAACGAGGCGAAGGAGAGCGCGGTTCTCGAGTACATCCGGCGGGAGAGGGAGCTGTTGGCGCGCAACGCCGGGAAGGAGCCTGAGCCGGAGCAGGTTTTAGAGAGACAGGTTCTTGAGCAGTATGCCGTCCTGCACGGACTGTACCCGGATCTGGTGGGCTGGCTGAAGGTGGACGGAACCGGGATCGACTATCCCGTCATGCAGGATATCACGGGGGAGGAATATTACCTGACGCACAATTTTGAGGGAAATGAGGATGCCAAGGGCAACCCGTTTGTCGATGCGGGGACTGCCATAGACCCGCTGGATCAGAACATTGTGATATACGGACACAATGTCAGCAGCGGAAGCCAGTTCGGCAATCTGGATTATTATCTGGACCCGGAGTATTATAAGGCGCACCGGATGTTTTCCTTTGACACGATCTACGAGACCGGGCGTTACCGGATCGTGGCGGTGGTCAGGACCCACGTCCGTCAGGACGGCGAGAGCGGTTTTCGGTATTACTGGATGCGCGGCTATGAGAGTCAGGGAGAGTTTCAGGAGCTTTTGGATTTCATAGAAGAAAATTCGGTCTATGACACCGGCGAGCGCCTGACATACGGAGATACGACGCTGATGCTCTCCACCTGTGAGTACACGGTGAACAACGGAAGATTGGTAATCATTGCAAAGAGGATGAGTGAGGAATGAGAAAACTGACTAAATGTTTTGCGGGAATTTGCACGATGTTTTTGCTCTGCTTTGCCTTTGCGCCGATGGCGGTGAAGGCCGCCGATATCAACGTGACGCTTGGGACGACGGACAACGGAAGAAGCGGCGATCAGGTGACGGCTCGGATTGTGCTGAGTAACAATCCGGGTATCTCCACCTTTGCCATGAAGCTGGCGTATGACAGTGAATATCTGACCTACACGGGAGCAGTGTGGGCCGACTCCATCACCAGCAATACGAACAATATGCAGTATATCTCCGAGGTGGCGGGACCGGCCCTGAATCTTTCGGCGATTTTTAACTCGACATACTCCAACAACGAGGCCATCTTAATCATCAATTTCAGCGTAAAACAAAACTATACGACGATGCCGGTAACGCTTACCAACCGGGAAATGCACGACAGCAGCTATAATCCGGTGACGGTGCGGACTCTGGTCGATGCGTCCGCCGGGATAGAGGGGCCGCAGGACAGCGAGACGGAGAGCGAGACCGAGACTGATTCCGGTGACAACCGTCCGAGCGAGAGTAATCAGCCCAGCGGGAGCGATGAGCCAAGCGAAAGCAACCGTCCAAGCGAGAGCAGCCGTCCGAGTGAGAGCAATAAGCCAAGTGAGAGTAATAAGCCAAGTGAGAGCAATAAGCCGGGCGATGGTAAGAAACCGAATCTGGATCATACGCCAAAGACTGGAACGACGGATATTCGCTATGTGCTGGGAGGGACGATAGTCGTGTTTCTGCTCATCTCAGCCGTGTGTGTAAAGATTCTCAGGAAAAAGAGGGTGTAATGAACTACGCGGGAATTAAGTTCTGTGATATTGCAAACGGGAAGGGCTGCCGCACGGTACTGTTTGTGTCGGGCTGCCGCAATGCCTGCAAGGGCTGCTTTCAACCCCAGACATGGGATTTCCTGTATGGCAAAAGCTTTGACGAGGCGGTGCAGAAGGAAATTCTAAAATCTCTGGAGCCGGAATATATACAGGGGCTGACGCTTCTGGGTGGAGAGCCCTTTGAACCGGAAAATCAGGAGGCCCTGCTCCCCTTTATGCGCAGGGTGAAGGCGGCATATCCCCAAAAGGATGTCTGGGCCTACACCGGTTATGTATACGAACGAGATCTCGTGGAAGGCGGTTTCCGATGCACGAAGGACACAAGGGAGCTTTTGTCCATGATTGATGTTCTTGTGGACGGACCGTTTATCGAGGAGGAGAAGGATATTACACTCAAATTCCGGGGATCGGCAAATCAGCGCATCATTGATCTGCGCGCCACGCTTGCGGGTGCACAGGTATGTCTTTTATCAGATTGACAGTGGAGTGGAACAGATGAAAAAACGAATTTGTATGTTAATTGCATTTCTCTGCTACGCGATGGGCGTATTTGCGTCCCTGTATGTGGGGCTGTGGGGGATGATCTGCCGGCCCCTGCAGGAGCTCTATACAGCCTTTGTCTCGGGTGACGTCAGTCTGTTTTTGGTTGCGGCCTGCGCCATAAAGATTTTGTTCTCCACCACGCTGGCAGGGATGGTCTGGTGTATTGGCTATATCGGCTTCAATCATTTCAAGGGAGACAAAGATCCGGATTGGGATGCCATAGAGGAGCAAAGGAGCGGAAGTGATTCTTAGAATACCGGACTATTACGACGAATTCCGCTGTATAGCGGATCACTGTAAGGGGAGCTGCTGCGCGGGGTGGGAGATTGATATCGACGAACCTGCAAGAGCCTATTACGCAAGCGTTCCCGGAGAGATCGGGGATCGGATGCGGGAAAAATTATATCAGGGGGAGGACGGCGGATTTCGCTTTCGATTGTCGAAGGAGGGGCGTTGTCCTTTTTTGAACTCCGAAAATCTCTGCGATATCATTATCGCTCTGGGGGAAGAAGCGCTGAGTGAGGTCTGTACGGATTTCCCGAGATTTTCGCTCATATACGGGAATGTTATGCAGAGAGTACTCTCAATTTCCTGTGAGGAGGTTGGGCGCATTCTTTTTTGCCGCCGTGAACCTGTCACGTTTGTGGAGCAGAACATGGACTGTTGTGAAGAGAATCTCAATAAGAGTGAGGACATGACCTACATCGCGGCACTTGAGGAGGTGCAGCGCCGCGCGATCGCATTGCTGCAGGACAGAAGCCGTGCGCTCTGTGAGCGTGTCCGTGGGTTTCTTCTCCTGTGCAGTCAGGCGCAGGAGTGGATCAACTGCGGGGAATGGGAAACCGCGGGAATGGACTGCAGGGGAACTGCTCTGAGCGCCGCCGATGAGGCTCTCTCCATGGAGTGGGAGACAAAGCAGGGGAGCGATGAGAGACAGCTGTACGAGTCATTTGACCTGCGCTTTGGGATACTGGAGGGTCTGGAGGAGCTCGGGGAGAAGTGGACGGCCGCCAGGAAAAGGGTCCGCAGCGTGCTGACGGAGGAATCCTATGTGCGGGCCCGGGCCGGATATCTGGCGTCAGACGATTACGACGAGATCGTCTACGAACAGCTTTTGGTCTATTTTGCTTTCCGATATCTCATGCAGGCTGTCTACAGTTATGATCTTTTGTCCTACGGCAGGCTGGCGGTGAGCTTTACCCTGATGATCCGGGACCTGGACATCTGCACATGGAGCTGGAACAGGGGTAAGCTCACGTTGAACGACCGGATTGAAAACGCTCATATAATTTTTAACGCTGTTGTCCCATTCGTTAAGCTT
>CAZNQZ010000098.1:3872-5022 GCA_964575245.1 uncultured Lachnobacterium sp.
CGGAGGAGAATTTTGAGCAGATCCGGGAGGAACTGTTATTTGTCTAACAGGTCTGTGTAGAACGTTGCGTAATCCGTGCGCCCCTGTTTGGTGTAGTCGATGGCGGCTGAGGGGTGCTGGTTTAAATGGCCGGTCAGAAGATAGGGGATGTCATAGCCCCACAGCTCGCCGGACTCCTTTAAGGGGATCATGTGCTGTTCGATGAAATTCAACACCGGAAACAGGTTGTACTTCGGATTTTTGAGGAAGCTTAACAGCAGCTCCATGGCACAGTTGCCCGCGCCCCGGCCCATGGACATCATGGTGGCGTCCACAAGGCTTGCGCCATGCCGAACAGATTCGATTGTGTTGGCGAAGGCGAGCTGCTGGTTGTTGTGCGCGTGGATGCCCAGATATTTTCCGTATTTCTCCGCAGTCTCCATATACAGATCCGTAATCCGTTCCATCTGCTCCGGGAACAGGGAGCCGTAGCTGTCCACAATGTAGATGCCGTCTGCGCCGCTCTCTCCGACCATCCGCAGTGCCTGGGCGACATCGCCCTCCTGCGCGCTGGAGATCGCCATAATGTTGCAGGTGACCTCATAGCCCTTCGCCTTTGCGTCCTCGATCATCTCGATCGCGCCGGGCATCTGGTGCACATAGGTGGCGACTCTCACCATGTCGATGACACTGTCCTTTTTGTCGATGATATCTGTCTTAAAATCACAGCGTCCGACATCCGCCATGACGGAAATTTTCAGGTCCGAGTTGTTGTCGCCTACAATCTGGCGGATAGCGTCCTCATCGCAGAATTTCCACTTGCCGAATTTGTTTACGTCAAAAAGCTCCTTGGAGGCCTTGTATCCGAATTCCATGTAATCGATTCCCGCCTTTACGTTTGTGCGGTAGAGCGCATTGACGAATTCGTCGGTAAAGCCGAAGCTGTTTACCAGACCTCCGTCGCGTAAGGTAGCGTCCAGCACGCGCACATCGGTGCGGACAGTCATCAAATCGCCTTTTTGAGCCATTTTTTGAGATCTCCTTTCATTTTTCGCACTTTTGTCACTTCAATGCTTTAAAGCGTGTGCGTATATCATATCATAATCGCGGAAAATTGCAAGTAAATCCTTTACTTTTTTTCTGATGCATAGTATAATTCCCATAATATACC
>CAZNQZ010000098.1:5032-7214 GCA_964575245.1 uncultured Lachnobacterium sp.
ATATACCTGTCAAGCATACGTGGGTGTGTGTGTCAGATCATTTGCCAAAGGCAAATGAGCTGATGTTTAACGTGGAGGGAAGAGAATATGATTGATCTTTTGACTGATTTGGAGTATGCAGTCATTGCCTTTGTGGGGATTCTGTTCGCATTCGGGGCGACCTGCATTGCAATACATAAGCTGAACCGGTATCTGCCCAAGGATATGGGCCGGGAGTACGCCTATGACGGAGCCCTTTCCGCGGGAAAGCCGAGAGGAGCGGGCATCATTTTTGTATTTGTCTTTGTGGCGTCCACGCTGCTGTTTGCGAAGATGACCGTGGAGACAGCGCTCTATCTGATCCTGATCGTCGTCGAGATGTTTACGGGGTTCTGCGATGATGCAGCAAAAAAGCCGTGGGGAGAGTACCTGAAGGGCTTTCTGGATCTGGCTGTCGCGCTTGTCACGTCGCTTGTGTACCTGCACTACAACGGGAGCGGGATTTTCCTTGCGGCGGCGGGTGTTTCCGTCACGCTGCACCCGGCACTGTTTCTGGCGCTCTCTGTCATTCTTGTCTGGGCATCCATCAATGTTACCAACTGCTCGGACGGTGTGGACGGATTGTCGGGAACGCTGTCCATCATTTCGCTCGTGACCTTTTATGTGCTGGATCATCTGCTCGGAGTAGAGACGGATTTTAATTTCTGCATCCTGCTGTTTGTCGTCTGCCTGTTGGGCTACCTGTGGTACAACGCGACGCCGAGCAAGCTTATGATGGGAGACGCAGGATCGCGCGCGATGGGGATCTTTCTGGCCATCACGGCACTCAAATCCAGGAGCCCGCTGATGTTCCTCGCCGCTGCGGCGATGCTGATTATCGACGGCGGCCTCGGACTGATCAAGGTCTCGCTGCTTCGTTTTTTGAAGATCCGTATTTTAAAGAATGTGACGACCCCAATCCATGACCACATGAAAAAAAGGCTGGGCTGGTCCAACGCGCAGGTGGTGTTCCGCTTTGCGATCATTCAGATCGTTGTCTCCGTTGCCTTTGTGTACCTGATCCTGATCTGACGGCATTACACGCGGTGGTGGAGGAGCGCGATCAGCTTCTCAATGTGAAACGGCTTTCCCTGAACCGCCTGAATTTTCAGGCGGTTTTCTTCGCTGAAGCCGACGAGAATGTTGTGGTTTGCCTCCGCGAGGTAGTCCATGATGCCGTCGATATCCGACTTGGTATTCTTCGGGCAGTTCACGAACAGATGCTTGTTTGCCGTGATGTGCATGGTGTAGGAGATGCTAAAGTGGTACCACAGGAATTTGTGCAGTGTGGAGTGTTTGTAAATCCAGAGGATCTCCTTAATCGGCAGGATGGCGGTGCCGTTCGGGCTTGTCATAATAAAAAAGTGCTCGGTGATGAACATGTCCTCGGTAGCCAGCTGCGGGAGCGTCAGCAGCTCCTCCTCCGCCTGTTCCACCAGCCGGCGAGGACGGTCGAACACCACAAGGTTCTGGCAGGGGGGCGCCTTTACCGGGAAACGGATATAGATCAGGCAGGTCAGGAGATAGAGAGCCGCGTAAGCCATGGAGCCGAAATAGAAGCCGAAGAGCACCCGGGTAGCAATCGGATGGTAGTCCGGCTCGCTGAAATAATACCGGGAGAGCTGTCCGGTTATCCCCTTTGTCGTCCACTCCAGATCCCCGGAGAGGTTGGAGAGGAGTGTCTCATAGGAGCTTTTTCCGGCGAGCAGGTGTCCGGTTACCGTCAGGCTTTGGATGGACGGAAGGCCTTCCTCGCAGGTGACCGGAGAGAGAAGCACGATGACGCACTCGCCGCCGTGCAGGGTGTAATAGTAGTATCCCATTGTCCGCCCATACTGTTCACTGGTGTACCCGGTAAATTTTAAATCCGTGAACTCAGCGGTCGCATAGGGGCTGCGCTCATAAGCCCGGTCAAAGGTCTCATGTACGGAAAGCGTGTCCGGATGCAGCATGTCCGACATCGGAAAGACCAGCCAGACGATCCCCAGCATCAAAAGATACAGGATCGGCGCAAGAAGCCTTCTGCGATAGAAGATTCGGATATTTCTTGTGATATAGTGCTGGTACTGGTCGGCCATAGAGCCTGCTCCTCCCCTAAAATGACAGTTTTGCATTTTCATCAGCACTAGTATATCGTGTTTCCTTTGAATAATCAACCTTGCTT
>CAZNQZ010000099.1:0-3276 GCA_964575245.1 uncultured Lachnobacterium sp.
AGCCGGATTGAGAGCGGAAAGGTGCAGATCAAGGAGCAGGATTGCAATATCTCCGAGCTCATGCACAGTCTGGTCAGCGTGATTCAGCCCCAGATTAAGGCGAAGCAGCTGGAGCTGTTTATTGATACCTTTGAGGTTATCAATGAGGATGTGATTGCCGATCCCTTAAAGATCAATCAGGTGTTCATCAATCTGCTGAGCAATGCGGTGAAGTATACGCCCGCGGGCGGCATGATTTCCTTCCGGATCATGCAGAAAACAACGTTCCGGCATGGTTACGGCAATTATACGTTTATCATTAAGGACAATGGCATCGGCATGTCACCGGAATTTGTGGAGCATATCTTTGAGCCCTTTGAGCGGGAGTCAACCGTGACGCAGAGCGGGATTGAAGGGACCGGGCTGGGCATGGCCATCACGAAAAACATCGTAGAGATGATGAACGGTACCATCAGTGTGGAAAGCGAGGCGGGCAAGGGCAGCACGTTTACGGTAGAGCTTGAATTGCAGCTTCAGGATACGGAAAAAACGGAGAGGCAGATCAAAGAGCTGGAGGGTCTCAGGGCGCTGGTGGTGGATGATGACTTTAATATCTGCGACGGCGTCAGCAAGATGCTCAAGCAGATCGGACTGCGCGCCGAGTGGACCACCTCCGGCAAAGAGGCGGTGTTCCGGGCCAAGAGCGCGCATGACGAGGGGGATTCCTACCACACGTTTATCATTGACTGGCAGATGCCGGGACTCAGCGGAGTGGAGACAGCCAGGCAGATTCGGAATGTAATCGGCCAGGAGGCTCCCATCATCATTTTGACGGCATATGACTGGACGGATATCGAGGATGAGGCAAAGGCGGCGGGAGTCACTGCGTTTTGCGCGAAGCCTATGTTCATGTCCGATTTAAAGACCGTGCTGCTTGCTGCCAATAATCTGCTGGAAAAGCATGAGAATGTTCCGGAATGGACGCTGGCTGACTTCAGCGGAAGAAGGATTCTTCTGGTGGAGGACAATGAGTTGAACCGCGAGATCGCGCAGGTGATTCTGGAGGAGGCCGGGTTCCTTGTGGATACGGCGCCGGACGGCACTGACGCGGTGTCTATCATGGAAAAGGCGGAGGAAAATTATTACGATGCGATCCTGATGGATGTGCAGATGCCCACGATGGACGGCTATGAGGCCACCAGAACCATCCGCCGCCTTCCGAGAAAGGATGTGAAGAATCTTCCGATCATAGCCATGACGGCAAATGCGCTGGAGGAGGATCAAGAGGCCGCGCTGATGAACGGTATGAATGCCCATCTTGCAAAGCCTCTTGACATGGATGTGTTTATATCGGTTCTGAAACGGTTCCTCGGATAAAGAGCATGTCTATTTCGAGAAATGAATGACGTTCCAGGAGAGAGGTTTGATCAGAGTGGAGAATTCTCCGCTCTGATTTTTTGCGTTCGGGCTGATGCTGGGAACGACCTCCTCCGGATTTTCGTAGGAATTTTTTTTGTCCATATCCGCACTGTAAAGCTCAATATGCCTGTCGAAGGCATAGCCGTTAAAAGCACTGGCGTCCAGTGTCAGGGGGTATTCCGTATCGGCGCTCCGGTTGATGACAAACAGCGTGAGGCTGCCGTTCTCCGCATCGTGTGCCGCGGCGGCGTCGATGTAGGGCAGATTCTTCTTTCCGGTGTACTGGGAGTTGTCGTCAATCGCATAGCCCGGCAGGTCAAAGCGGTCGCATTCCACAGCCGTCCGGAGTGAAAGCCCGCGCCCGTATTCCATCAGATCCCGGAAGATATAGTGAGAGGCGCTCTTCCACACATGGTCGTGGTTGGAGGAGCACATGGCCCCGATGCCTCCGGTCATGCAGGCGATCTTTACGCGGTCCGCATGGCGCAGGAAGGCGAGCAGCGTGGAGGCTGCGCTTAAGGCGTGCACCATGTCGCCGCCGGGGAACGGACGGTCCTGCATCTTGTCCGGATCGTGCCGGACGTATTTGCGGTTGGGGTCAAAGACATAGTGTGCCGCCGCCATGTTGTGGGGGCCGTAGCCCGGGTGGAGTTCTCTGTTCGGGATCTGCATGGAGCCGTACTCGTCGAAGGAGAGCATCATCTTTTTCGGGGAGCGCAGCTTGGCGGCAACTACATCGCAGAGAGCGGCCTCCGTGTTGATGAAATCCTCATAGTAGGCGGAGCCTCCCAAAAGTGCGGCGTAATCGCCGGGAGGCGCGATGTGGTAGTGGTGCATGGAGATGTAGTCCACGGTCTCGTAGCACTCCTGCAGTACCTCCTCCTCCCACTGCGGATAGTGCGCCATAAAGGGTGCGGAGGAGGCACATACCACCGTCTCGATGGTGGGATCAACCCACTTGATCGCCTTGGAGACTTCGTTGGCCGTGATGCCGTAGCCCCGCGGGTTCTTGTCCCACGCGCCGATCTGCCACGGGCCGTCCATCTCATTGCCGAGATACCATGTTTTTACGCCGTAGGGCTTTTCGTGGCCGTTTTGAATGCGCAGGTCCGACCACCAGGTTCCGCCCTCATGGTTGGTGTATTCCACCAGGCTGATGGCGTCCCGGATGTCACCGGTGCCGAGGTTGATGGTGTAGAGGGGCTGGGCGCCGACGCGCTCCGCCCACTGCAGATATTCATCATGTCCGACCTCGTTGGTAATGTACTGACGCCATGCCAGATCCAGATGCGTCTTGCGGTTCTCTCTCGGACCGATGGAATCCTTCCAGTCCCAGCAGGACACGAAATTGCCTCCCGGGAGACGGACATAGGACATTCCGGCGGCCTTTAAGCCGTCGATGACGTCCCGCCGAAAGCCGAGGTCGTCTGCAGTGGGGTGTTTGGGATTGTACATGGTTCCGTTTACCATGGTGCCGATGGGCTCTAAAAAGGTGCTGTAGAGCCGGGGGGATATTTCTCCGATCACAAAGGACGGATGGAGAGTGACTTTTGCTTTGTTTGCCATAGGCTGCCTCCTGTCAGTGCGTTGGTTCGTTGATGCTGTCGGTATTCATTATAGCAGTCTTTGCCCGGTATGCAAACAGCTTTTTGGATGCCATTGGGAATATGAAAAAAATTACAAATTTGTTGATTTCAGTCTGCAGATCGGTTATAATCCACAATAGCGAAATGTTTTATTTTTTATAGATGGAGGTCAAAAGATGAGTAGTAACAGTGAAAGCCTGGCAATGCAGCGGATTGCCAAGCTGCTCGACGAGAACAGTTTCATGGAAATCGGTTCTCTTGTAACGGCGCGCAGCACAGACTTCAATCTGGG
>CAZNQZ010000099.1:3286-7203 GCA_964575245.1 uncultured Lachnobacterium sp.
GTGATCACCGGTCACGGACTGATCAACGGCAGTCTGGTGTTTGTGTACAGTCAGGATGCGTCTGTGCTGAACGGAACCATCGGGGAGATGCATGCCAAAAAGATTGCCGCAATCTATGACAAGGCGCTTCGGATGGGCGCTCCGGTGATCGGCCTGATCGACTGCGGCGGTGTCCGGCTGCAGGAGTCTGTGGATGCTTTGGGCGGCATCGGCATGATCCTTGAGAGGGAGGTGGCGGCGTCCGGCATTGTCCCGCAGATCTGCGGCGTATTCGGCAGCTGTGGAGGCGGCCTTGCCGTGGTTCCTGCGCTCTGCGATTTCTGTTTTGTCGAGAGGGAGAAGGGGAGGATGTTTGTCAATTCTCCGGACGCAATTGTGGGGAACCGGGTGGAGAAATGCGATACGGCAGGCGCCGGTTTCCAGAGTGAGAACAACGGGTGTATTGATTATGTGGGCTCAGAGGACGAGATTATGGATCAGATCCGCGCGCTTATTGCGATACTTCCGGGCAATAATGACGGGAGCGCCTACACCGGCAGCTGTGAGGATGATCTGAACCGCCCGTGCAGCAGCATGGCGCAGATGAAGGGCGATCCGAGGTATCTGCTCGGCGAGCTGTCCGACGGCCACGTGTTTTTTGAGACAAAGGCGGAGTTTGCGAAGGACATGGTGACCGGGTTTGTGAAGCTCAACGGCATGACGGTGGGAGCAGTCGCCAACTGCAGCGAGCTCTATGATGAGTCCGGGAATAAGACGGAGGATCTCGGCCAGGCGCTCACTGCAAAGGGCTGCAACAAGGCGGCGGAGTTCATCCAGTTCTGCGATGCGTTCTCAATTCCGGTGCTCTCGCTGACGAACGTGAACGGTTTTAAGAACTGCATGTGCTCGGAGAAGAACCTCGCGAAGGCCCTGGCGCGCATGACCTACGCTTTTTCCAATGCGACCTGCGCAAAGGTCAACCTGATTACGGGGGAAGCCTTCGGAGGAGCCTATGTGTCTATGAATTCCAAGCCCATCGGCGCGGATCTGGTGTATGCGTGGACAAACGCAAGGATCGGAACGATGGATCCTGCGCTCGCGGCAAAGATTATGTATCCGGATGCGGACGCGAAGGAGACCGGGGAGCGGGCGGCGGAGTATGAGAAGCTGCAGTCCTCTGTGATTTCCGCGGCGGCGCGGTTTTATGTAGACCGCGTGATTGAGCCGGAGGATACCAGAAAGTATCTGGTGGCGGCATTTGAGCTGCTGTATACCAAGCATGTCGAAGAGCCGGACAAAAAACACGGGACCAAGTAGAAAGGTGAAGGTTTATGAAAAAGAGAATTGCTATGGCGCTTGGCCTGCTGATCGCGGCCATGCTGACGCTTTCCGCCTGCGGAGCCGATCCAAAGACCGTGGATTACAACGGGTATACCTATAACGACTTAAAGAACCGGTCGGATTCCTACCAGAAGATCGTGAAGAGTCTCGCGGATTTCTTTCAGCAGAATAAGATCTCCAAAGACATGTTCACGGAGGAGGAGCGCGAGAATTTCATTGAGGGCAACGGCCTTACCGATGCGTACTTCGACGCGGCATTCCGCTGGCTGGAGGCTGAGGAGGAGGCGGGAGCCTTCAAGAGTGTGTACGAAGATTCCTTTGTGATAGAAAAATCGGGAAATACGCTCACCGCGACGGTCAGGCTGAAATTTGAAAAGAGAGATGTCGATTTTCAGACAGTATATACTTACTATAATATGAAGGTTTCCGGCATCACCATTGATCCGCTGTACTCGCTGTCCGAGAAGCTGGGCAAGGCGGGAATCAACACGGTCATTTCCATGCTGGTTGTGTTTTCAGTGCTGATTTTGATCAGCCTGCTCATCGCCTGCTTTAGAATTTTCCCGTACCTTGAGAAGAAGAAGGCGGCACAGGCGGCGTCCGTTGCGGCGCAGAAGGAGCCGGAGGATTCTGCCGTGAAGGAAATCGAGCCGGTGGGAGTTCAGGGGACGGATGACACGGAGCTCGTCGCGGTCATCGCGGCAGCGGTCGCAGCAAGCAGCGGCACAGAGCCTGGAGGCTTTGTCGTGCGCTCCATTATTCGCAGGAAATAAAGATCATAATTGAGGAGGATTGAAACGATGAAGAACTATACCATTACCGTAAACGGCAACGTCTATGATGTTACAGTGGAGGAGACAGGCAGCTCCGCGGGCCCCGCACCGGCAAGGCGTGCGGCTGCCGCGCCCGCCGCGGCTCCCGCGAAGCCGGCGGCAGCGTCCGGCGCAGGCAGCGTGAAGATTGAGGCCGGCGCGGCAGGAAAAGTATTTAAGATTGAGAAAAAGCCCGGGGACGCCGTGAAGAGGGGCGATGCCGTTCTGGTTCTTGAGGTTATGAAGATGGAGACTCCGGTCGTTGCGCCGCAGGACGGCACCGTGGCGAGCATCGACGTGGCCGTGGGCGACGCGGTGGAGTCCGGTGCACTGTTGGCAACCTTAAACTAATCCAAGGAGGAAGAAACTGTGAGTTATGTAGGTGAGACTTTGGGCAACCTCCTGCATCAGACCGCCTTCTTTAATCTGACCGTGGGCAATTACGTCATGATCCTTGTGGCACTTGTGTTTTTGTATCTGGCGATTAAGAAGGGGTTTGAGCCGCTGCTTTTGGTTCCGATCGCGTTCGGCATGCTTCTGGTGAATATCTATCCGGATATCATCGCAAGCCCGGAGCAGGCAGAAAACGGAGTGGGTGGCTTGCTGTACTATTTTTATACGCTGGACGAGTGGTCCATCCTCCCGTCTCTGATTTTCCTCGGCGTCGGGGCGATGACCGACTTTGGCCCGCTGATTGCAAACCCCATCAGCTTTCTGATGGGAGCTGCGGCGCAGTTCGGTATTTTCAGCGCATATTTTCTGGCAATTCTGATGGGGTTTGGTGACAAGGCGGCGGCAGCCATCTCGATCATCGGAGGCGCGGACGGCCCAACCTCCATCTTTCTGGCAGGAAAGCTGGGGCAGACCGGCCTGATGGGGCCGATCGCCGTGGCGGCGTACTCTTACATGGCGCTTGTGCCGATTATCCAGCCGCCGATCATGAAGCTGTTCACTACAAAGAAGGAGCGGCAGATCAAGATGCAGAATCTCCGCCCGGTGAGCAAGCTGGAGAAGATTTTATTCCCGATCGTGGTCACAGTGGTGGTGTGTATCATCCTTCCGACGACGGCTCCGCTTGTCGGTATGCTGATGCTGGGTAACCTGTTCCGCGAGAGCGGCGTGGTCCGGCAGCTGCAGGAGACCGCAAGCAACGCGCTGATGTACATTGTGGTAATTCTGCTGGGCACCTCGGTTGGGGCTACGACCAGTGCCGAGGCTTTTCTGAACTGGAATACGGGCAAGATCGTGATTTTGGGTCTGGCGGCGTTCATGGTGGGAACTGCTTCAGGCGTCCTTTTCGGCAAGCTGTTGTGCCATATCACAAAGGGCAAGATCAATCCGTTAATCGGCTCTGCAGGCGTGTCAGCCGTGCCGATGGCCGCCCGCGTGTCCCAGAAGGTGGGAGCGGAGGAGGATCCGACCAACTTCCTTCTCATGCATGCGATGGGTCCGAATGTGGCGGGTGTGATCGGTACTGCCGTGGCAGCCGGATGCTTTATGGCGATTTTTGGTATTTAAGCGATGTTCAACGATGAAGGAGAATAAAATGGCAGAGATCAATGCAAAACCGGTAAAAATTACCGAGACGATTCTGCGCGATGCGCACCAGTCCATGATTGCAACGCGCATGACAACGGAGCAGATGCTCCCGATTATTGACAAGATGGATCAGGTTGGCTACCACGCGGTGGAGTGCTGGGGAGGCGCAACCTTTGACGCATCCCTGCGGTTTTTAAAGGAGGATCCGTGGGACCGCCTTCGGAAGCTGCGGGCGGGCTTTAAGAA
>CAZNQZ010000100.1:0-2470 GCA_964575245.1 uncultured Lachnobacterium sp.
AGGCCACGGAGAAGTACTTCTTGCCCTGCTCGATGCACTCCTTCTTGTAGGTGCCTGCCACCGGGTGCTGGAAACGGGTCGGGTTCGTGGAATTTCCGGTGATGGAAACGCCGACATTCTCATGGTGCATGATCGCCACACCCTCCTGCACATCGTCCGCGCCGTAGCACTTGACGGTTGCGCGCAGGCCGTTGGAATAAGCCTTCTCGTAGACAATATTGAGCTTTGCTTCCTTGTAGTCGTACTGAGTCTCCACAAAGGTAAAGCCGTTGATTCTTGAAATAATCTGTGCGGCATCCTTTCCGAGGCCGTTCAGAATTACGCGCAGCGGCTTCTGGCGAACCTTGTTCGCCTTCTCGGCAATACCGATCGCGCCCTCAGCCGCAGCGAAGGACTCATGCCCCGCCAGAAAACAGAAGCACTCCGTCTCCTCCTCCAGAAGCATTTTGCCGAGATTGCCGTGTCCAAGGCCAACCTTGCGGTGGTCTGCCACGGAGCCGGGAATACAGAAAGCCTGTAAGCCCTCCCCGATCGCCGCAGCGGCGTCAGCCGCACGCTTAGCGCCCTTTTTGATCGCGATTGCAGCACCTACGATGTACGCCCAGCAGGCATTCTCAAAACAGATCGGCTGAATCTTCTTGATCTGCTCATACACATCCAGCCCCGCATCCTTTGTAATCTTCTCCGCTTCCTCAATCGAGCTGATCCCATAGCTGTTCAGCACAGCGTTGATCTGAGGAATTCTTCTCTCATATGATTCAAATAAAGCCATTTTCGTCTCTCCTTCCTTTATTCCTGTCTCGGGTCGATAATCTTCACAGCGTCGTCCACGCGACCGTACTGGCCCTTCGCCTTCTCCCACGCGGTGTTGGGATCATCGCCCTTCTTGATAAAGTCGGTCATCTTTCCGAGAGAAACGAACTGATAGCCGATCACCTCATTATCCGCATCCAGTGCGATTCCGGTCACATAGCCCTCCGCCATCTCAAGATAACGGACACCCTTCTCTCTGGTCGCGTACATCGTGCCGACCTGCGAGCGAAGGCCCTTGCCGAGATCCTCGAGTCCTGCGCCGACCGCAAGGCCGTCATCGGAAAAGGCGCTCTGGGTTCTGCCGTACACGATCTGCAGAAACAACTCTCTCATAGCCGTGTTGATCGCATCGCACACCAGATCCGTGTTCAGTGCCTCCAGAATGGTCTTGCCCTGCAGAATTTCCGCTGCCATGGCGGCGGAGTGCGTCATGCCGGAGCAGCCGATGGTCTCCACCAGCGCCTCCTCAATCACGCCCTTCTTTACATTCAAAGAGAGCTTGCAGGCGCCCTGCTGCGGCGCACACCAGCCTACCCCGTGTGTAAAGCCTGAGATATCCTCGATCTTCTTGGAATGAACCCACTTCCCCTCCTCCGGGATGGGAGCCGGCTCATGCTTCGCGCCCTTGGCAACCGGACACATGTTTTCAACTTCCTTCGTGTAAATCATCTTAAAGACTCCTTTCACAATTGTTCAATTGTTTCATAGACACTATTTTTACACATTTTTTCCCATAAGTCCAGTACAAAATCAGGGATTTCAGGGATTTTTTAGGACAATGCAGTTCTCGTCCTTATAAATCGAGTTTGCGGGGATCACGCCCCGCACCCGGGATAGCGGATACACATTCGTGTGCGGCCCGATGACAGTGCCCGGGTTCAAAACCGAATTGCATCCGACCTCCACATAATCGCCGAGCATTGCGCCAAATTTTTTTAATCCTGTTTCAATAATCTCTCCAGTTCCGTTTAAATCCTTTACTTTTACAAGAGTTTTATCGGATTTCACATTGGAGGTGATAGATCCTGCCCCCATGTGGGAACGGTATCCCAAAATGGAATCCCCGATATAATTATAGTGCGGAACCTGCACACAGTCGAAGATGATATCGTTTTTGATCTCCGTGGAGTTGCCCACCACAGAGCCCTTTCCCACAATGGCGCTTCCGCGCACAAACGCGCAGTGGCGGATTTCCGCCTCCTCGTCAATAATTAAAGGTCCATTCAAGCATGCGCTCCCTGCGACAGACGCCGATTTTGCGACCCAGACATCCTCCGCAACCTGCTCAAAACGAGCCATATCAAGGGTTTGGCCGAGCTCTCGGACCAGCTCCCCGATCCCCGCAAGCGCCTCCCATGGATAAGTGAATTGCCTCAGATATTCCCCCGCAATGGTGTGAGAAATATCATATAGATTTAATATTTTTGCTATTTCCATATTTTCCCTTTCTATAGATAAATAATTTATTTCTATTTATTTTCCAAAACCGGTTCCGGCTTGCGCTCAAAGTCAAACACGATCTTCTCATCCTCATATTTGAGGCAGGAGTCGAACAAATTGCCCGCCTTGGAGGTAAAGCCCGTCACCCGCTGCGCTGTCCTCCCCGTCGCAAACAGCTCCGCCATAATTTCCTCGGACAGCTCCACCCGCGCAACTG